>JAQVFD010000308.1 GCA_028697435.1 Clostridiaceae bacterium | reverse complement strand
AAGAATATCTTTTCTCGAACGACTTGATATTTGTCAGTGAAAAAGATATTACAGATTTGTATTCAGGGGAGAATGCTGCCTGTACAATTCAAGAAAACGGATATGCCAGATGGTATAATGTCAGCCGAAATGATGCCGGTAAAACAATGACAGTCGATCTGCCGGAAAATGCGTCATTTGCTGTTTACGATAAAGAATCCTGTGTTTATTTTTCTACCGTAAGCGGTAATCAACCGGTGGAGTTACCGGAAAACGGGAAGGTTGTTTTTATAGGTGAAGCCCCGTGAACCCGATTTACCATTACAATAAAACCCGATGAAAATAAGGGGGAAAATCTGTACCGGCAAGCATTGAATTTGGAGAAGGAAAAGGATTTCAGCCAGGCAGCTAATCTTTATGAAAGTGCTCTTCCTTTTCTTCTTGAAAATAATGATGTGTTAGCCTTTGATTGTAGCGAAGCTTTACAAAGGATTGCGATTATTCAAGGAATCTATCCTTATACTATCGAGGAAGTTAAAAAGCAGATTTCGGAAAAATATCCGCAGGTTACAGAAGAAACAATTAATAGTTGGATTGAAAACAAAGAATTAGAGTATTATTTCTATGATGGTAAAGAGCATTACTTTGAAGATGCTGTATCGAATTTAGCATACAGACATTTGGAGCTGATGCATGCCAATACAAGTGCACAACAATCCTATTATGATTTAATACTTAAAATAAATCAATTGGCTGAAGAAAAACCGGAAAATACTTGGAAACAATATCAAAAACCTGTCACTTATCATGGTACTCATACTATATCTATACCACGACAGGAGCTGCCACAAGTTGGCACTTATAGGATTTGGCTTCCGATTCCCATCAATAATGGGCCCCAAACACAGGTCACAGTGGATTCTGTAATTCCGGGAAAATGGATTAAGCAGCCTCCGAGCATAGATGGAGACATAGGCCTTTTATATATGGAGGTTCCTATGGAAGATTTGACTGAAGATTTGTTTATACAGGTTAAATTTTCTTTTACTCATTATGAGCAAAGGTTCACGGTAAACCCACAAAATATTGGGGAATACGACAAGGATTCAGATATATACAAAAAATATACCCGCTCCTATGGTAACACAGAGATTACATCCGATATCCGTAAAAAGGCAGTAGAGATAGTCGGAACGGAAACTAACCCATATTTTGCTGCACGTAGAATATATGATTATATTGTTAATAATGTAGACTATAGTTTTATGCCTCATTTTGCGCTATGGCCGAGGACATTGCAAACTGAAACAGACTATGTCCACAAATATCAGAGAGGTGACTGTGGCACTCAATCTATGTATTTTTCAGCCATGTGTCGCTCACTTGGGATTCCCGCACGAACTACCGGTGGCTATCAACTTTTCTCGGATGAATTCCGCGGCCACTTCTGGGCTGAATTCTATATTCCCAATTACGGTTGGATTCCGGTAGATACTTCTGCCGCTCAGATTGCTTTTTATGTTAAGGAAGCTACTTTAGAACAAAGGCAGACATTTATTGATTACTTTTTTGGAAGTCAGGATTCTATGCGCTGTGTAGTTCAAAAGGACACTGATGAAATACTTATTCCAAAGGCCAATAGTATGGTGCTTTTGCCTATGGCTGTTCAAATTCCTACTGTTGAGTATTCTATACCTTCAGGGGACATAGGAGAGGCATTTATGGAATATTGGGCAATTGAACTGGAGAACTAAAAATCAGGATAGGGATATCTACAGATGTTAATCCATATATACAAAAACCAGCCACATTAAGCAATTACGCTTAAATATGACTGGTTTTTCTTTTTACCACCCCTTGGGGATCGCTTCACTGAGTTGCATACTCTAAAAGGTGACTTTTGTGTTGTAATACTGCTCACATTGCAGTAATATAATATTATACTGAATTAGTATAAAAGTATACTTGTCTGATAATTTGGGAGTGATTATAAAAATGAACAGACATACTGAAAAAAAGTTAAATAACTTATTGGAGAAGTCGAAAGAATTGTTCTGGAAATTCGGATACAATGCTGTTACCGTCGACAGAATTGCAAATGAGACCGGAATAAGCAAAATGACTATATACAAGTATTTTAACTCAAAAGAAGATTTGTTTATGGAAGTGATCAAGAAAGATATTGAATATCAAGCTGTCCAAATAATGAAAGAAATAGGTAAGAGCAATAACTCTATTGAAAGAATTGAACTGCTTTATAGTTATTCAATAGATATTGCAAAGAATTATTCACTCGTACTGATAAGGGATATTGTTGAGAAAAAGAGCATTTTGGATAAGGTGACGGAAGTAAAGAAGAATTTGATGCTACCAATATGGCAGTTTATTATTGAAGATGGAATAAGGAACAAGGAAATTCGGGCACTGAACTTGGATTTTATATCCGAATTATTGATGAACTTGCCGAAAGCACTCTTGAATACTGACTTTCTAAGTGATGAGAGCAAAATGCTCAAATTTTACGGCAATTTCATTGATTTTTTAAAATTTGGGCTATTTGGAGTGAAGGAGGGGGTGAAGAATGCAGAAGAAG
>JAQVFD010000307.1 GCA_028697435.1 Clostridiaceae bacterium | reverse complement strand
CTTATTTATAGTCGCTGCATATACTTTGTCACCGGGTTTTTTCTCAATAGGAATACTTTCACCGGTTAACATTGCTTCATCGATTGCTGTATGTCCTTCAACCACTTCACCATCCACAGGGATTTTGGAGCCGGGTTTTACGACAATTATGTCCCCTGCCTCAACTTCCTCAATAGGTATCTCAATTTCCTTGTTATCATGTATTACTATGGCTGTTTTTGGTGCCAAGCCCATCAATTTCTTGATGGCTTCTGAAGTCCTTCCTTTTGACACTGCTTCCAGGGATTTTCCTAATAAAATCAGTGTAATAATGACACCCGCCGATTCGAAATACAAATCCATAACATACATTGAATGACCAATACTTATCTGATAGGCTGAATACAAGCTGTAAAGCACTGCTGCAGAAGTACCCATTGCTATCAGTGAATCCATATTGGGGCTTCTGTTCCATATAGCTCTAAACCCCACTGTATAAAAACGATACCCTGCTATTAAAATCGGTATAGTAAGAATAATCTGGGTAATAGCAAATCTGAGCGGATAATCCGTAGGATGTAAAGCATCCGGCAACGGCAATCCGATCATATGGCCCATTGCTATATAAAGAAGAGGAACAGCGAAAACTGCCGAAACAATGAACTTGGTCCACAGGATCCGAATTTCCCTGTCCTTGCGTTTCTTGTCCTCATCCACATTGTCTTTGCTCTCTATTTCAAGGGCTTTGTAGCCCGCCTTTGCAATAGCCTGCTTGATTTCAGAAAGTCTCAGGTCGGTAGGATCATATCTGACATTAGCTTTTTCTGTTGCAAAATTTACTGAAACAGACTCCACTCCGGGAAGCTTCCCGACAGCTCTTTCTATTGATTTGGCGCAAGCAGCACAAGTCATACCCTCAATCGGTATTGAAACCTCTTTTGTGTTCTTCTCCTCGACTGCCTCGTAGCCTGCTTTAGATACCGCTTCTGTAATGTCACTTGGTTTTATCTTTACTTCATCATAGGTAAGGGTAAGCTTTTCCGTCGCTAAATTTACATTGACCTCTGATGTCCCTTCCAGCTTCTTAACTGCTCTCTCTACTGCTTTGGCACAAGCTGCGCATGTCATACCATTTATTTTATAACTTTCTGTTTTCATCATATTTCTCCTTTCGTGCTTACTTTACCCCCCTACCCTATATACTATTATAATAATATATTATGGAGATTTTGTGAAGACCAATTTTTTTTATTGTTCCCAATCTCCATAAAATCAACATATTTGAAATATATAATAAACCTCATAAGTACATTAAGGAGGGTAGCAATGAGCATTAAAAAAGAAAAAATCAAAGTATACGAAATGACCTGTACCTCTTGCGAAAATCGTGTTGAGAGAGCTGTCAGACAATTAGAGGGAGTTAAATATGCCAAAGCAAATTTTAGCGAACAATTTGCTGAAATTGAATATGATAATGAATTATGCAGCATGAATAATATTAAAGATGCTATAAAAAATGCCGGATACAGCACAGAAGGTTCCAAGGACTATAAAATCATGGGAATCCTTATAATTGCAGTCGGCGTGGTGCTGCTCGGTTTAAAAACCGGCGGCTTTGATATGGAAGCAAAGCTTGCTAATGCTTCCTATGCGGTTCTTTTCATAGTAGGAGTTCTTACATCACTCCATTGTGTAGGTATGTGCGGTGGAATCATGCTTTCACAAAGCTTGTCAAAAGAAAGCAAGAACAGATTTGAAGCAATACAACCAGCACTTCTGTACAATGCAGGGCGAGTTGTATCCTATACTATTCTTGGCGGAATAATCGGTGCTGTCGGTTCGGTATTTTCACTTTCAATTACTGCGAAGGCAGCAATGCAGATATTCGCAGGTGTATTCATGATCATGATGGGTTTTAACATGGCCGGCTTCAGCGCTTTCAAAAAATTTCAGATCAAGCTGCCCCACTTTGCATGTAAAGCAAAGTCCAGACCAGGCTCCCCGTTTATTGTCGGTCTTTTGAACGGGCTTATGCCTTGCGGCCCGCTTCAAACTATGCAGCTTTTCGCTCTTGGCACGGGAAGTGCGGCGAAAGGAGCCCTATCAATGTTTGTATTTTCTATAGGAACAGTACCCCTTATGCTGACCTTCGGCGCATTATCAGGACTGCTCAGCAAAGGTTACACCAAGAAAATACTTAAATTCAGCGGCGTACTTATAATAGTCCTTGGCATTATTATGGGAAACAGAGGTCTTGCACTGGCGGGTATAAATATTAATCCTATAACAGCCTTTGCAAGCAATTCACCAGGTTCTTCAAATGCATATGCTGCAAAAGCGACTTTACAGGATGGTATTCAGATTATAAACATGACTGCGGACAACAATGGTTATGCTCCTAATTCATTTTACGTGCAAAAAGGAATACCTGTCAGATGGATAATAGACGGAAAAGAAATGAATTCATGCAATAATGCTATTGTCGCGCGGGAACTGAATCTTGAGTGGAAGCTTAGAAAAGGAGAAAACATCAAAGAATTTACCCCGGGAGATAAAGATATAAATTTCAGCTGCTGGATGGGTATGATCAGGGGC
>JAQVFD010000306.1 GCA_028697435.1 Clostridiaceae bacterium | reverse complement strand
TTCCCTTCAGCTGGAAAATGGTAATACGAAATATCCTGCGAAATAAAAGAAGATTTTCTTTACTGGTGCTGGGTCTGGCCTTGGCCTATGGCATTAACGTTGTTCCGTTGTATATGATGAATACTATGGTGTCTATGTTTGAGCTTCAATATGGAGAGTATCAGAAAATGGATTACACAATAAATTATGCACACCCTCTTTCTGAAGGAACAATAACGGATTTAAGCCATCTGATCAGGGCAGAGAGAATTGAGCCAAGGCTTGAGTATCCTTTTGAACTTGCAAATGGTTGGAGAAAAAATACTGTCGGCATAATCGGCGTACCTCAGCAGACAGCATTTTACAAGTTCGTAGATAAAGACAGTAATGTTGTGAAATTGCCCAATAAAGGGATTTTTATTACTGAGGCAATAGCAAAGTCACTTAATGTCAAAGAAGGTGAAGCAATAATTGTAAAAAGCTTTCTGCCGGGTAAGGAAGATGCATTACTGCAAGTAGCCGGTATAGTAAAGCAATATTTGGGGGCTAATGCCTATATGAATATTGAGGAAATGAGGGCATTGCTTTTAGAAAGACAGATGATTACAGGGGTGTCGGTTGCATCAAAGGATAATCTGAAGGAAAAGTTAAAGGATGTCAGGAATATCTCTACGGTAAGCTCTGTAGGTGATATGAAGCAATCCTTTGTGGAGTATCTAGATACCATGAATCTTGCAATAGGGTTCTATATGCTATTTGGTGGAATCCTGGGATTCGCCTTGATATATAATGCAACCATTATAAGTATTTCCGAACGTAAAATGGAATTTGCATCTTTGCGGATAATGGGCTTTGAGATAAAAGATGTATATGGCATGATCAGCAAAGAAAATTTTATCATGGCTTTAATTGCTATAATAGTTGGAGTTCCTTTGGGTGCAGCTATGATTAGCGGTATGGCTGATTCCTTCAGTTCGGAAATGATAACTTTCCCGGTCATTTTTTCACCAAAATACTTTATACAGGCAGCTGCGGCAACAATTATTTTCTCAATAATTGCACAGCTGGCAACATTAAAAAAGATCTATAATCTGAACTTTATTGATGCGTTAAAGAGCCGCATATCTTAGGGGGTATTAAAATTGAAGAAAAAAGTTATCTGGATAGGTGTTTTCTTATCAATAGCAATTATTGCTGGTCTGAAAATTAAGATGGGAAGTCCGGTAATAACTGTGGAACTTGCAAAAGTCACTAGGGGAGATATCGAGGAATATGTTGAAGAAACCGGAAGCCTGATGCTTGAACAAGAAGCAGGCATATATTCTGTAGCATCCGGAAGAGTTATACAAGTATCAAAAAAAGAAGGTGATGAAGTAAAAGCCGGAGAAGTACTTGCCAGAATTGATAACAGCGATATAATGTTGCAGATAAAAGCATTGGAAGCACAAAAGCTTGGGATTACAGCAAAATATGCAGAAGCCCAAACCTCAACGGATGATGAAGCTATACGTATACTGAATGCACAGGTGCGCTCTGCAGAAGCTGTATATGAAGAAGCAATAAGAACAATGGATAGCAGTAAGGTATTATATGAAGCCGGAGCAATAAGCCTTAGCACTTATAAAAGTTCTGTTACTAATCTTGCAGCTGCAGAAGCAAGCCTGGAAACTGCAAAAAGCAGTCTGGCACTTGCTGAAAAGGGAGCATCAGAATATGTTAGAAAGCAGTATGAAGCCCAGTTATCAGAGATTCAGACCAGAATTGATCAATTGAGATTGAAGTCTGAAGAAATGGTGATAAAATCTCCGATCGACGGTATGATATTGGCTGTGAAGATAAAGGAGGGAAATATTGTCCAGCCCGGTACAATTCTGTTCGAGATAGGCGGTTCAAAGGGCTTCTATATTGAAAGTTATATACTTATAGAAGATATTGAAGGTATAGAAAAAGGATCAGAAGTAATAATTGAAGATGAGGATATAGGTATAGACAATACAAGGGGTACCGTAAGAAAAATACATCCAAAAGCTGAAAGCGTAATGTCTGCTCTCGGTATAGAACAGAAAAGAGTCAAGGTGGAAATAGATTTGGGAAATGAAGCAGAAGGGCTAAGATCAGGATATGATATGACTGTAAAAATCATAAGGCAAAGAAGCAAGGACACACTTATTATAGATGAGGAAGCAGTATTCAACTACCAGGGAAAAGACCACGTATTTGTTAATGAAGGGGGTGTAGCAAAACTAAGGGCTATCGAAAAGGGAATCGAAAGCAGTGAAAAGGTTGAGGTAATAAAAGGTTTGAGGGAAGGGGAAGAAATCATTCTGGTACCGGATGAGACCCTGGAGGAAGGCACTAAGATAAGGGGTGGCCTGAATTAAGCAAGGATTACGCTTATAGTGAAGTTTGGATTCCTGTTCGGAAGAAATAAAAACTAAAAACAAAGATCCGATAACCTATAAGAGTGTATCTTGTGGTTATCGGATTATTTTTATCTTATTGATCTGAATACTCCAATAACCTTTCCCAGTATCGAAAGCTCCTTGGTTATTATTGGCATGAGGTAGGGATTCTCCGGCTGAAGCCTGTAAAAATCTTTTTCTTT
>JAQVFD010000044.1 GCA_028697435.1 Clostridiaceae bacterium | reverse complement strand
AAAGGGTTTTCTTATAGATATCTTTTATGCATTTGGTGAATTATCACACAGTCTGACGTCCCCGTGTCTCTTGCGGGGACGTTTCTCTTGTCCTTCTCCGTGTAACTTACCTATTATTTATTTTTGAATTCTGCTTGCCTTTTTTCCAGGAAAGCGCTCATTCCTTCAATTCTGTCCTCTGTGCTGAAGGTTGTGGTATATGCTTCCGCTTCATAGGCTATCCCTGATTTCAGATCAACGTTCAAACCGTTGTTTATTGCATGCTTTGCCATCTTTATCGAAATAGGAGCCTTGGACATGATTGTTTTTGCCATGGATACCACTGAATCCATTAATTCCTCAGCAGGTACCACCTTATCCGCAAGTCCTATCCTGTAAGCTTCTTCTGCGGATATCATCTCTCCGGTAAATATCAGATACTTTGCCGCCCCTTTGCCGACCAATCTTGGAAGCCTTTGTGTCCCGCCGTATCCGGGTATTATCCCGAGATTTACTTCAGGCTGTCCGAATTTTGCTTTATCGGATGCAACTCTTATGTCACACGCCATGGCAAGCTCGCAGCCTCCTCCAAGGGCAAAACCGTTTACTGCCGCAATAACAGGTTTGTCAAGGTTTTCTATCCTGGTAAATACCTCTTGTCCCAGTATTGTCATGTCTCTGCCTTCCTGAACCGTCAAATCTCTCATCTGGGATATGTCTGCCCATGCTACAAATGCTCTGCCCTCTCCGGTAATTACAATGGCTTTGACATTTTCATCCTTCCCGGCTGCCGAAACTGCCTCATCTAATTCCCTGAGGGTTTCGGTATTCAAGGCATTAAGGGCTTTAGGCCTATTCAGAGTAATAAATGCAATATTGTCTTCTATTCGGTACAAGACATTGTTATACTCTTCCATGCCGATCCTTCCTTCCTATTTGTATTCGTAGAAGCCTTTCCCGGTTTTTCTGCCGAGATATCCCGCCCTGACCATTTTCTTCAACAGCGGGCATGGTCTGAACTTAGGATCTCCGTATTCTTTATATAAAACTTCCATAACCGCAAGCTCAACATCAAGACCGATAAGGTCAGTCAGTGCAAGAGGACCCATAGGATGATTGCATCCGTTCATCATTGCCTTGTCTATGTCTTCTGCTGATGCGACACCTTCATCCAAAAGATATATTGCCTCGTTCAGCATTGGATCAAGGAGCCTGTTTACTATGAATCCTGCTTTGTCCTTTGATACGACGCTGACCTTTCCCATCTTTTCTCCGACTTCTTTTGCAACATTAATTGTATCCTCAGATGTTTCATATCCTTCCACAATCTCAAGAAGCTTCATTACCGGAACAGGGTTGAAATAATGCATTCCTACTACCTTGTCGGCTCTCTTTGTTGCTGCTGCCAGCTCTGTAATGGATATGGAGGAGGTATTACTTGCTATTATAGCATTTTCGCCGCATAATTCATCAAGCTTTTTAAATATGCCTTTTTTTACTTCCACATCCTCGCTTGCAGCTTCAATGACCAAATCGCAGGAAGCCACATCTTCAAGCTTTGCTGTAGTCTTCAGCCTGCTCATGGCAGCATCCTTATCCTCCTGCTTGATTTTGCCCTTCTCAACTAATCTGGCATAATTCTTTTCTATTTTGTCACAGGATTTTTTTGCATAGTCCTCGGTTCCATTAGGATTAGAAAAGCTTCTGACACTTACCATAGTAACATCATAGCCGGACAGGGCTGCTGTCTGAGCAATTCCGCTGCCCATAACACCTGTACCTATGATAAATATGTTTTTAACTGTCATTATTATACCCCTTTCGTTTTATATTTTTAATTATTCACAAAGCTCAAATAAGGTAGCAATACCCTGGCCGCCGCCTATGCACAGGCTGACGATACCATATCTTACTCCTCTTCTTCTCATTTCACTGATGAGAGTAATGGCAAGTCTTGCTCCCGTGCATCCCACCGGATGTCCCAGTGCTATCGCTCCGCCATTAACATTTACTATATCTGGATTTAATCCCAGATCCTTAACACAGGCAACAGCCTGAGCAGCAAATGCCTCATTTAATTCAAACAAACCAATGTCTTCTTTCTTGAGACCGGCTTTCTTCAATAGCTTCTGTACCGCATATACCGGTGCATATCCCATAATTGCCGGTTCAACTCCGGCCGAAGCAGAGGCAACATATTTCGCTAAAGGCTTTAAGCCCAGCTCCTTTGCTTTGTCTCCGGACGTCATCATTACAACAGCCGCTCCGTCGTTTATCCCTGAAGCATTCCCTGCCGTTACCGTTCCTCCGGCTTTGAAAGCAGGCTTAAGCTTACTGTAGTCTTCGATTTTTGCGTTTTCCCTGAAGGTTTCATCCTTGTTAAAGACTATAGGGTCGCCTTTTCTTTGAGGTATTGTAACAGGTACTATATCTGCATCGAACTTCCCTTCTGCCCATGCTTTTGCGGCAAGGGTATGGCTTCTTAATGCAAACTCATCCTGCATCTCTCTGGTAATACCGCATTTTTCGGCTACGTTTTCAGCAGTGATACCCATATGATAATTTACAAAGGGGTCCACAAGGCCGTCGTACAACATTCCATCCAGCAGTTCTCCCGGGCCCATCTTATATCCGAATCTTGCATTGCTCAATATATAGGGGATCTTGTTCATTGTTTCACAGCCCCCTGCAGCAACTATCTCATTATCACCAACCTGGATCGATTGAGCAGCAAGATTAATTGCTTTAAGTGCGGTACCGCAGTTTTTATTGGGAGTAAACGAGGGAATTTCAACGGGCAATCCCGCATATATTGCTGCCTGCCTTGCTGAATTCGCTTTTATTCCGGCTTGAAAGTGAGTACCTATGATAACTTCATCAATTGTACTCCCATCAATACCTGATCTCTTTACTGCCTCTTTAAGGGCAATGCCTCCAAGTTCAGGAGCGGGTATATTGCTTAGGGTACCTCCGAATTTGCCTGTAGCGGTCCTTGCTCCGCTGACAATTACTACTTCTTTCATGACTGAATCCTCTCCTTTTATTTATCAATTTTGGCGAGCTTCTTTGCAAGCTTCTTTTTATGTTCCATATTTGATTCCCTGTATATCATTACTTTCATAGCTTGTGGAGAACCTGCACCGTGCATTGATTCAGCAAGAGCAGTACCCCCTGTCATGTTTTCGATCAATCTTGCAAGTCTTATTCTATGTTCTGTCGGAACATCCGGATTTGCTTTCAAATATTTATCAATGTATTCTTTTGTCTCAGGATTCTTATAATCTGCTTCGTAGGGCAACGTTGCAATAAATCCTCCCGCTATATCATGAGCAAGCCTCGATATTTCATACATATATTTTGTACAGTTCAACTTCACTGTATTTGCCAGGAGCGTATTTACATAATATGAACCTGCCGGAGTCTTGCAGCCCTCACAAGAGCATGCTATTGAGCAATTGTACATTGTTTCGGACATGTTTATCATATCAATTAATTTGTCCTTTATATGGGAAGCCTTCGGTACGCCGTTAAACTCCGCCATAGCGGCAGTTGCTCCAATTATTACATCTGCCAGTCCAACCTTGCATCCGCCATAGTTTTGTCTGTGGTATGCCGCAAAGGTTTCTACATACTCCTGCGCATACTGATACTCACCGCACATAAACACCCTGTCCCAAGGCACGAATACATCGTTGAGTACTGTGAGAGTTTCTCCTCCGACTATTGCATATTCGGAATTTCCTGTGTCTATATCCCCGGTAAGCCTTCTCTGGTCATTGGTCTGTCTTCCGAAAATATGGACAACTCCTGGTGCGTCTACGGGTATAGCCGCTGCAACCGCATAGTCCTTGTCTTCCTCTCCCAGGTTGGTGGTCGGAAGTATAAGCATTTCATGAGAATTAACCATACCTGTCTGGTGAGCCTTCGCTCCCCTTACCACTATGCCGTCTTCTCTTTTTTCGACAATATGAACATAAAGGTCGGGATCTTCCTGCTGACCGGGTTTTTTACTCCTGTCTCCCTTTGGGTCTGTCATGGAGCCTGCAATCATAAGATCATTTTCCTGAACATATTCAAGATACTTCTTAAATCTTTCATGATAATCGGTGCCACATTCCTGGTCAACCTTATATGTTGTAATAAATGTAGAATTCATTGCATCAAAACCGACACATCTTTGGAAACAGGTGCCTGTCTTCTGTCCTATCATTCTCAGCATCTTGACTTTTTTAACCAAGTCATCCGTGCTTTGATGAACTGATGTAAACCTGTTGATTTTCTTGCCGGTAAGATGTGATGTTGTCACCATTAAATCTTCATATTCCGGGTCAAAAGCCAGATCATAGGTCATGGCTGCTGAATTGACGTGAGGTCTTGTCATAGGATGATCCACAACACTCTCGATTTTTTCCCCGTTGCAGTATATTACCGGATGAAGCTGTCTCAAGCTTTCTATATATTGCTCTTTTGTTTTCATTACACTACCCCCTTTAAAATTTTTACTTAATATTATTTTTTAAAGTGCGAATTTGCCTAATTACCTCATAAACCTGTTCCGGACTGTTTATCAGCACAGTTCCACACCTGCTCTTGTATTCCCAGGCATTTACACAATCCACACTGCATCCGCTGATTATCAGAACTACATCAGAAATTTCATTTTCGTTGTAAGGTTTTAGCTTGATTCCCGACTGTCTTCCGATAATGTCAGCAATTTCTTTTCTGTCATAGGCGGGGTTGCAGCCTCCACAATACTTAAGCCCTACTTCAATATCCATTCCATCACTCTACTTCATCCAATTTTCCCTGATTAGTTCCCATTCACTGTCTCTGTGTTCTTCAATGGCTTTTATGTCCTCATCTTTTAAATGTTTAAACCTTTTTTGCGCCATAAGGTAATCCTTTACCGGTTTCAGGGTCTTAGGCACTAAATTCATTTTGACCTTACCATTCTCATACTCTGCAAGGTACCACAACCCACACTCCACTATCATTTTACCTATTTCAACTGTCAGCTCCGACGGGAATCCCCATCCTGTAGGGCATGGAGCCATTACGTGTATATAAGCCGGTCCTTTGATATTCTTGGCTTTCTCTATCTTATTCATAAAATCTGTCGTGTATGAAGAGCATGCAGTAGCAGCATAAGGAATCCTATGGGCAATCATAATTTCAAACATATTTTTCTTAAAGTGTTTTTCTCCGATGGAAGCAGTGCCTGAAGGAGTAGTTGTCGTTGTTGCACCGTAAGGAGTCATACCGCTTCTCTGTATTCCCGTGTTCATATATGCTTCATTGTCATAACATACATATATAAAGTCATCGCCTCGCTCAACTGCTCCGGAAAGCGCCTGTATTCCGATATCGGCCGTTCCTCCGTCCCCTGCAAAGCCTATAACATTTACATCCTTTACTCCAAGAGATTTCAAGCCTGCAGACATACCGGAAAGCACTGCACCTGTTCCCGGGAATGCCATTGTCATGGATGGTACCGAATAATTCATTTGCGGATATTGAGTTGTTACTGTGGACATGCAGCTTGCAGGAAGTGCAATTATGGTTTTCTCACCCAGCACCTTTGTAGCCAGCCTCCCCACAATTCCCATTCCGCATCCGGGACATGCCTTGTGTCCGTACAAGTATTCCTTGTCAGTGAGGTCTTTCATTTTAATCATTCTTACCACCTCATTCCTATGAATTGTAATTCTTCTTCCTTTTGACCCTTTGAGAGGTTCAGCAGCTTATTGTACATAAGCTCAATATCTTTCTTCTTAATATCCCTTCCGGCAATACCGGCAATAAAATCAATAACCTTTGGGCTTCCGCAGGAATCGTACATAGCGGACTTAACCTCTGAGCCGACTGCCCCTTCATAACCAAAGGACAGATTCCTGTCTATGACACCTACGGCTTTAACTCTGGATTTTAAGCCCTTGAAATATTCTACGGGGAAGGGTCTGAAGAATCTTAACTTAACAAGTCCAACCTTCAATCCTTTTTCTCTCATGCTGTCCACAACCAGCCTTGATGTCCCGGAAACGCTTCCTGTAGTAACCAGAACTACTTCTGCGTCATCACATTTATATTCTTTAACCATGCCTCCATGGTATCTTCCGAATTTATCTCCAAATTCCTTGTCTACACTTTCGATAACCTTTTTGGCGTTCATCATAGCTTCATGCTGTTGATATCTGAATTCCATGTTCCACTCGGTAGAAGCGCTCATGCAATAGCTTCTTGGGTTATTGAAGTCCACTGCGTTTTTCGAAGCAAATGCCGGTAGAAATTCATCAACTTCCTTCTGGGAAGGTATGCTGACAAGCTCATAAGTGTGAGTATTTACAAAGCCGTCAAGGTTTACCATGACCGGCAGATATATACCTTCATGCTCAGCAAGCCTGTATGCCTGAATTATCATATCCAATGATTCCTGACCGTTTTCCACATATACCTGAATCCATCCCGTATCTCTCTGGGCCATGGAATCTCTCTGGTCACCGAATATATTCCATGGTGCGGCAAGGGTCCTGTTTGCATTCATCATGACTATAGGAAACCTGCTGCCGCTTACATAATGCAGCATTTCATGCATATATGCCAGCCCCTGGGACGAAGTGGCCGTAAACGCTCTTGCACCAACCATAGAGGCTCCCATAGCAGCAGCCATTGCACTGTGTTCACTTTCTACATGGACGTATTCGCAATCCATTGAATTATTAGCAACAAACTCCGAGATTTTTTCAACCACTATGGTTTGAGGAGTGATCGGATATACGGATACAACATTGGGTCTGCACAACCTGGCACCGTATGCGACTGCTTCATCTCCATTAAGGAATTCGCGGCTTGATACTATGTTCTGATTAGTCATACTGTTTACCCTCCTTAACCATGGTTATTGCCTTCTGAGGACATTCATAGGAACATATCCCGCAGCCCTTGCAAAAATTATAATCTATCTCAAGAGTACCCTTTTCTCTGTCAATGACGCCATCAGGGCATAAAATCCAGCACTTTAAGCACATTACACATTTGGAATTATCTATAATCGGCTTCATTACACGCCATCCGGCATTAGGCTCTATTATTACCCCTGCCTCTGAACTGGGACCTAAAGGCATATCTTTTTGGGATTCCGGCATTTTGTATTTAACTATCTGTGGCTTTGACATCTATTTCACCCCCCGAACT
Organism: Clostridiaceae bacterium; assembly: GCA_028697435.1. Taxonomy (GTDB): domain Bacteria; phylum Bacillota; class Clostridia; order Lutisporales; family Lutisporaceae; genus BRH-c25. Next base: position 3,808 of record JAQVFD010000044.1, on the reverse strand, counting down.
GCATCATAGGCAATCATTACTGCCTTTTTATTCTTTTCCCTGAGATTTTCCGGCATTCCCGCATCAATGGCATTCAGTACGGACTCTATGCCGACAATACCCGAGACCGCCGCAAGTGCACCCATCATAGTAGTGTTTGTAATGGGGGCTTTTAGTACCTTTAATGCGATATCTGTTGCATTTAATGTTACTACTTTGAAATTACCTTCCAGCTTAAAGCTTTCGGGGGCTGCCTCTGTGTTGATAAGGAGTATCCCTCCGTTCTTTAAACCGTTTGTGACATTGACAACTTCCATTAATGTTTCATCCAATACAACAACATAATCGCACTCATACACCTGGCTGTGATCATCTATAGGCTTATCGTCAATTCTTGTAAACCCAAGAACCGGAGCCCCTCTTCTCTCCGGACCAAAGGAGGGAAATGCCTGAGCATAATTATCTTCAAAAACAGATGCTGCAAGTCCCAATAATTTCGCCGCAGTAAAACCTCCTTGTCCGCCTCTGGCATGCCATCTTACTTCAATCAATCCTACTACCTCCCCAATAATATTTATAATTTTAAAAATTAATTAACTGTTATTGGAAACTAACTGTCAGCAAAAACAATATATTTTCACATTGTGATATCTATTTTTATTTTATCAATTTATACGCTTAATGTCAATTTGATAATCCTATAAAATTCTAATGAATTCTATTTTTAAATTTGAATAAGTTCATTAATAATAGGGAATTTTTCATATTGTGATAGTAAGTTTTGCAAAAATCAATTTTTCTTCAATAATTTATATATTTGGTGTTTATTTTAGTCATTTTAAATGTTATAATATATTTGTGAAAATGTATTTCATAATGTGCAATACTAACCTAAAATCAACGAAAGTAGTGAGGTGATCTTGTGGAAAGAATCAAAACAATTATGAAGATAGCTAATGAAGGCGTCGTTGCAGTTATCAGAGCAGAATCCAAAGAAGAGGGACTCAGAATTGTTGATGCTGTCAAACAGGGCGGAATAAAGACTCTTGAGGTTACAATGACAGTACCCGGGGCAGTGGATATTATTAAAGAAATCTCCGAGCACTATAAAAATGATGACGTATTAATAGGCGCAGGCACGGTATTAGATCCTGAAACTGCAAGGGCATGCATCCTGGCGGGAGCTAAATACATTGTCAGCCCCAGTCTTAATCCTGAAACTGTAAAGCTATGCAACAGATACAGAATACCTGTAATGCCCGGGATAATGACCGTAAAGGAAGCTATAGAGGCATTGGAGCTGGGAGCGGAAATCATAAAAGTGTTTCCCGGAAGCGCCTTTGGCCCTGATATTATTAAAGCCTTTAAAGGTCCTGTGCCTCAGGGTAATTTTATGCCAACGGGGGGCGTAAGCCTTTCAAACGTGAAGGATTGGATAAAAGCCGGGGCTGTTGCGGTAGGCACAGGGGGAGATTTGACCAAAGGAGCAAAAACAGGGGACTATGCCCTTGTTACCAAAACTGCGGCAGCATTTGTAGAAGCTGTACAATCAGCAAGAGTATGAGAATAATTAGGAGGTAACCGGAATGGGTAAAATAGTAACTTTCGGAGAAACGATGCTGCGTCTTGCACCTGTCGGTTATGACAGATTCGTTCAGGCAAAAGAATTCGGAATTGTTTACGGAGGCGGGGAAGCCAATGTAGCTGTTTCTCTTGCAAATTATGGAAAGGATGCATACTTCGTAACAAAACTGCCCAAGCATGAAATTGGTCAGGCTGCCGTTAACGAACTCCGACGCTATGGCGTAGGCACTAAATATATAACCAGAGGCGGAGACAGAATCGGTATTTATTTTTGTGAGAAGGGAGCCTCTCAAAGACCCTCAAAGGTAATATACGACAGAGCTCACTCTGCTATATCCGAGGCAAAACCGGAAGACTTTGACTGGAATGAGATTATGAAGGATGCATCATGGTTCCACTTTACGGGAATTACTCCGGCACTGGGAGATAATGTGGCAGAAATTACATTAGATGCCATACTTGCAGCAAAATCTGCAGGTGCTACAATTAGTGTCGACTTAAATTACAGAAAAAAACTATGGTCCACCGAAAAGGCGGGCAAAGTTATGAATGAGCTTGTCAAACATTGTGATGTGGTTATTGCAAATGAAGAGGATGCTGAAAAGGTATTCGGAATAAAAGCAGAAAACACAGATATAACAGGGGGGACCTTAAGTGACGATGGTTACAAGAAAGTTGCTTCTGAGCTTGTTTCAAGATTTGGATTAAAATATGTTGCAATTACTTTGAGGGAAAGCATCAGCGCCTCTGAAAATGGCTGGTCGGCAATGCTTTATGACGGAAGCAGCTTCTTTAAGTCTAAAAAATATAATATACACATTGTCGATAGGGTCGGCGGCGGTGATTCCTTCGGAGCAGGTCTCATATACGGTCTTATATCCGGATACGGCATGCAAAAAACATTGGAGTTTGCTGTTGCTGCATCCTGTCTGAAACACACGATAGAAGGGGATGCCAATCATATGTCAGTAAGCGAGGTTGAGTCTCTTATGGGCGGAGATGCATCAGGAAGGGTTCAAAGGTAAGTTCTAGTAAAATTGGTATTGTTTATTATTTTTTTATAAACTATAATAATCTTGTTGTTATTTTAAAATATGCTGCAATTTGGGAGTTGAATATTATGAAAAAACCCTGCGATGATAAATTCTTTATACAGTCAATAAACAGAGCATTGACAATAGTTGATGCAATCTCAAAAGCTCAAGGTAAAGGCTTGACACTTACTGAGATATCCGAGCATGTCGATCTCCACATCAGTACTGTTTACAGGATACTTCAGAACTTAATTGCATGGAATTATGTAAAAGAAGATGAGGATGGAGGGTACATTCTTGGTTTTGAGCTGATCACGCTGGGCAATGCAGCTAAGAACAATATAGGGCTCCAAAACCTGGCTCATCCATATTTGGTAGAACTGGGGAACTTGAGCGGTGAAACAATATACTTGGCAATTTTTGATGAAATCAATGTTTCTGTTATGTATATAGATAAGATAGATAACAAAGGAAATATAAGACTTGCAGCAGGTATTGGCTCAAGGAATCGCATACATTCAACTGCCAACGGAAAGGTTCTTGTTTCAGGCTTTACAGATGAAAAAATCGGAAGTATGCTTGAAATTGCCGGAATGAATGCAAATACCTCTTTTACAATTACCGACCCGGAAAGATTCCTTAATGAAATACACAAAGTAAGAGAGCGTGGTTATGCCGTTGATGACCTTGAAAATGAACCCGGTGTAAGATGTGTGGCTGCGCCGATATACGACTATAGAAAAAAGATCATAGGTTCTGTAAGCATATCGGGTGTAGCTTCCGCAGTTACTGCTGAAGCTATTGAAGAAAAACTTAAACCCCTGCTTCTGAAAACTACAGAAAGCATATCAAAGGAGCTGGGATTCAGAAGAAGTTAATGAGACAAAATAAGGCTGTTTGCATAATATGCAAACAGCCTTAATACTACCTTAACCAGTAATCATATATCCCTTTAAATATATACATCCCCGCTGTAGCTCCGGGATCCTGCCTGCCTATGGTCTTTTCCCGATATACGGCAGCTTTCCCGTGAACTGACTGCATTGTCTTTGTGTCCTCAACGCCTTTTTTTGCTCCCTCATAAGTCAGACGAAATACCTCTGACAAAGGCAGGTCCTTAATAACTGCTTCCTCACAGCTTTCATAGGCAGTGTAAAGGGAATCCAGTATGGTCTTTTCGCCTCTTTTAGCTTTACCTCTCTGTTCGAGTT
>JAQVFD010000305.1 GCA_028697435.1 Clostridiaceae bacterium | reverse complement strand
ATCCATGTATTGAAGATAATTCTGAAAAATGTTAGTAGCATTAATTGCCAGAGGACTATCGACAAATACCGGAACATGGCTTATTTTTGAGGAGTCGCTTTCCTTAATCATATTCAGTATGTATAGCATTTCTTGAGTTCTTTCAACTGCAAAAGAAGGTATAACAACGTTTCCTTTATGTTCTATCGTATCAGTTATTATATCAAGTAATGCAAGAGTCTTATTCTGTGTTTCCATGTGCTGTCTGTTGCCGTATGTGGATTCCATTATTACATAATCAGCTTCTTCAATAACTGAAGGATCATTCATAAGTGGAGCAGCTCTATTTCCAATATCTCCTGTAAATACTATTTTGATTTCTTCGTTGTTTTCCCGTATCCACAGTTCGATAATTCCCGATCCTAAAATATGCCCCGCATCATTTATTCTGAAAGATATGCCTGAGTCAATATTTATAATATTATTGTATCTAACAGGTTCAAATAGTTTTAAGGCTATTTCTGCATCTTTTACAGTATATAAGGGCTCTACAACGCCTTTCCCTGCCCTTTTTCCCTTTCTGCTTTTCCATTCTGCTTCCGATTCCTGTATGTATGCACTATCCGGAAGCATAATTTTGCAAAGCTCAAAAGTTGGAGCAGTAGTAATTATCTTTCCCTTAAAGCCCCGTTTGACAAGCAGAGGTATCCTTCCGCTGTGGTCTATATGTGCATGTGATAGTATAAGTATATCGACTTCTGAAGGATTGAATTTAAACTGTTCAAAATTCATATCATCGGATTCGCTGCCGCCCTGAAACATACCTGCATCCAGCAGTATTTTTTTATTCTCTGTTTCAACAAGATGACAGGACCCTGTAACTGTTCCTGCCGCGCCGTAAAAACTTAGCCTCATATTGCACCCCCGTAATTACTAAAAATTAGCCCTATATCTTACTTATTCTACAATTATTTTTATTTACCTTTTTAGTATTGTCAAATTTGAAGTTTAATTTAATTTTTCAAATGACAAATAGAAATTGAGCTTTATAGGTTCAAATTGACACCTTGACATAAGCCTCTTTTCAGTATATATTAATAATGTTGATATTTCGCGGGGCGTAGCGCAGCTTGGTAGCGCGCTTGGTTCGGGACCAAGAGGGCGCAGGTTCAAATCCTGTCGCCCCGACCATCAAAAATATCACAATCCATATTTATACCATAAAAATTAGTATAGCAGTATATAAATTCAGTTTTATAATCCTTGTTCCTTAATAGTCTTTTCAGCTTTTTCATGTACCTCCTTTCGTCCCACCTCTTTTTTTTCACATAACGCTTTTTACCCAACTTCCAAAATTTATGCGGAAAAACCAATATTGCCAATAACAGCTCATATTCTTCTTTCGACATTGGCCGTATCTTGCAATATCCATCAATTATTTTCCTGCATAAATCGAAGTCCCATTTGTATTTTTTTTTGGATAGTATCCTTCTTATCATCTTACCCAAATCACTCATAGGGATATCATATTGACATGACTCCAAATCAACAATATATAGCTTATTATTTCGGTCAACTAATATGTTTTGGTAGTAGTAACTATCATGGCATATGTTCCCTTCATTAACATAGTACTCGCAAAGTTCATTGTACTTACTGTGATCAAGTATTTTTATTGCAAGTTCTGCTTCTCTCCTAAAATAGTCAATATTACTCAGATATATATAATCGAACTCAGCCTTTAATTTCAACCTGTCAATACCGTCCTTATACTTTACCAGTTCACTCAAGTATCTTGTAAAGGTTTTCCTCCATTTTTTTATATGAGACCTTATTTTAAAACGCTTAGGGCTTTTGAACCCTTTAGACTTATTATGAAAGTCTGCCAATAGCTCAGAATATCTTTGCATTTCATCCGGAGATGAAAAGCTTACCTCAGATCCTTCAATCCAATATGTGATATAAAACGCTGTATTCTTTCGCTTAATAATTGGTTTTCCTTCTTTTGTATAAAAGTATTCTGCAATATAGTCACAGCCATTTTCTTTAAGATGCTTCATAATATGATAGCTTTTATTTGCTTTTTCATATCCGTTGGTTACACGTTTTAAGCAGAAACAGCCTTTATCGGTACCAATCTTGTATGCACTTCTTACTTTATCTATCGACTCTACTCTAAAATCGTAATGACTCAAGACATCGGCAAGTATTGCCCTTTCTCTCTTGTTTATTTCCGGGTTGCACTTGATTTCCGAAATCTCACTAAGCATTATATCCACTCCAATCTCAATCCACGTATAGTTCCGGTTAATATATTATATTTTGGAGTGCTATGATATATAATTTAATATGAAAATATAACAACAAAAATAAATCAGAACGATTGAAATGTTTTGTTCACATTTATATTTCCTTTCCACTACCTTAAAGAATCTGCTCACTCATTTGATATCTGAACAAATACTTAGATATACTTTTCCGTTGACAAACATCTTTGTATGGTATAATATAATATTTGTTGCCGCATTTGGGCCTTTAGCTCAGTTGGTTAGAGCAACCGGCTCATAACCGGTTGGTCCGGGGTTCGAGTCCCTGAAGGCCCACCAAATGCCTT
>JAQVFD010000304.1 GCA_028697435.1 Clostridiaceae bacterium | reverse complement strand
AAGGAGGCTTAGCCTTTCGGAATGACAGAAGAAAGGCATAATAAAACTTACAGGAGGTCAATTACTATGATGAGATCCATGTTTTCCGGTGTATCAGGTCTGAGGGCACATCAGCTCAAAATGGATACAATCGGTAACAATATAGCAAACGTAAATACAGTTGGTTATAAATCACAGAGGGCAACCTTTCAGGAAGTTTTTAATCAGACTTTAAGAGGGGCGGGGTCCCCGCAGGAGGGTAAAGGGGGTACAAATCCACAGCAAGTCGGTCTTGGAATTTCCCTTTCCTCAATTGATACTTTCCATATAAGAGGTGCCGTTCAGAGAACGGATAACCTGACAGACCTTGCAATAAACGGTGATGGTTTCTTCATACTCTCAAATTCAACCGATGGTTTAAGCAGGTCATATACAAGAGCGGGGAACTTTTCTCTGGATGACGACGGCAATCTGGTTTCTGCCAATGGGTATAAAGTATTAGGGTATATGGTTGATTCAAATACTAATGTAATGAAGAGCCAACTTGAGGGTATAAAGATATCAAAGGCTGAAATGGTTGCAGCACAAAAAACCTCTTATTCAACTTTTGAAGGAAACCTTGACAATAGTATAGAGAAATTGACGGCAGCAACAGTACCGATTTTCGGGGCAGGTACAATAACCATACCTTCCGGAACCAAGTATTGGGAAACTACCGCAACAGTATATGATACCTTGGGCGGTAAGCATACTTTGAAATACACATTTGTCAGGGGACTTGATGATACCGGGACTATAACAGCTGCAGAAGATAGTGACTGGTGTGTATTGATATATGATCAGGATAAAAAACAATACTACAGAAGTATTGAAGCCACTGACAAGACAATAATGGATACGGCAGCAGCAGGTGCTAATTTGCAGGATTACGCTTTTCATCTGAAATTCGGTACAGACGGATTAATAAGCACAGCAGACAGTGAGAATGGCGGTAAAGTGAAATTAACTGTTCCAAGTAAAAACGGATCAGGTGATATTGTAGGATTGGATATAGATTTCACAAAGCTCACGCAGTTTGCAAACGAATCAAATGCGGCTGTTACCGGTTCCGACGGATATCCACAGGGCTCTCTCGATACCTTCAGCATAGGGCCTACGGGAGAGATCAATGGAATATTCACAAACGGCATGAGCAAGATAATTGGACAAGTTGCATTGGCAGCATTCAAGAATCCGGCAGGACTTGAAAAAACAGCAGAGAATATGTTCCAGGTAACACCCAATTCCGGCGATCCTATTGTCGGGCTTCCCGGTTCCAGCGGACTCGGATCCCTTAACTCAGGCACCCTGGAAATGTCGAATGTTGATATATCCAATGAGTTTGCCGAGATGATCAGCACTCAAAGAGGATTCCAGGCAAATTCAAGGATAATAACAACCTCGGATGAAATGCTGCAGGAGCTTGTTAACTTGAAGAGATAATGTAAGAGACTAATCCCTGGGCCTAGCGCCCGGGGATTTATCAAATAATGAAAGGAAGCTGTGTTATGATAAAAGTTACAAGGCTGAACGGTGTCGAATATTATCTGAATTGCGAACACATTGAAACCATTGAAAATACTCCTGACACTGTAATTACACTGAGGGATGGTAAAAAATTGGTGGTTCATGAAAGTCCAAAGGAAATAATTGAAAAAATTATCGAATATAAAAAGAGGATTTTTGACCTTTCATCGCTAATTAATAAGGATAACTTCTAAAGTGAGGTGCGAATAATTGGATTTCTCGTCAGTTATTGGGTTAATTTCGGGACTTGCTGTAATATCCGTGACTATTCTTATAAGCGGAGACTTGGCGGGTTATATTCACATACCTTCAATCATATGTACATTTGGGGGCACTATTGCAATGACAGTAATGGCGTTTCCCGCGGATAAGCTCAAGGAAGGGCTTGCTGCTTTAAGACATGTTTTCTATTACTCGGAAACTAATGCTGAGTATGTGATAAAGTCAATAATTGACCTGGCGAATATTGCACGAAAGGAAGGCCTGCTTGCATTGGAGGAGGCTGCACAACAGCTTAAGGATGATTTTCTGCAAAAAGGGATATTGTTGATAGTAGACGGTACCGATCCGGAGCTGGTTAGGAACATATTGGAAACAGAGCTTTCATTTATAGAAGATAGGCATAAGAATAACCAAGGGGTTTATGAATATATGGCTGCTATAGGACCCGGTTTTGGTATGCTTGGAACACTGATAGGACTTATTAACATGCTGGCAAACCTTTCGGATCCATCAACAGTAGGTCCGAATATGGCAGTTGCTATAGTAACCACATTTTACGGTTCAATTATTCAAAATGTTTTGTGTAATCCTGTAATTAACAAATTAAAAATAAGAAGCTCGCAGGAATCTCTTATGAAAGAAGTTATGCTTGAGGGAATGCTTTCAATACAAGCCGGTGAAAACCCCAGAATAATAGAAGAAAAATTGAAGGCATTTATGTCGCCAAAGCTTAGGAACATGCTTGATTCGGCTAAGGAACCTAAAGGGGGAGAGGAATAGTTATGGCTAGAAAAAGGCCAGTTGAAGAGCCTCCAGCCGGAGCACCCGCATGGA
>JAQVFD010000043.1 GCA_028697435.1 Clostridiaceae bacterium | reverse complement strand
TACCTTTTCAGTTTTTACATAAAAATACTTTTTTCGCTGCTTATAGTAATAGTTGCATATACGCCGAAGTATTTTCATTTGCTTCTCAAGTTGACGGCTACATTCTATATTATATCCTTCATATTCGGCGGGGCAGCTTTTGGTTTATTCTATTTTATAAATGGTCTGAACCTGACCAGCAATGGAATTTCATTTATTAGGGATTTCCCGGTAAGATTACTTGCTGTAGCTGTAGCCGTCTCATACTTTATAATCAAGTACAGCTGGGATTACATACAACACAGGATTAATAGAGATAAAATAATCCTCAAGGTGCAAATGCGTTTTGGCGAGAAACAATTATTTCTTAATGCCCTTGTTGATACGGGAAATTCTCTGAAGGATCCTCTGACCGATGCCCCGGTTATGATAACAGAGTATGAGATCATAAAGGAAATGCTGCCTGATGAGGTACAAAGGATTTTTGAACAAGAGGGAGAGAACAATTTAAATGCAATAGCTGAAATTATGACTATTTCTAAATGGGCCTCAAGGTTCAGAATTATACCCTTCAGGTCACTGGGCAGGGAAAACGGAATGCTTGTTGGTTTTAAACCGGACGAAATAACCATATTCGACAGCGAAAGAAGAATACAGTCTGATAATATCATAGTCGCTATATACAGGAAAAAGCTCTCCGGAGATGGGGAATACGGCGCACTGATACATCCTGAAATGCTGAAGGAAGGCTAAGACGCATACCCAAGGATTTGCGGTTTAAACATTACAAGGTGGAGGTTAGAACATGAAAAAGGCAGTCAGAAAATTGAACTTGATAAAACACATGTTGATTATCAAAATTCTACGTTTTTTTAAATTATATAAAAATACTTGGGTGCATTATATAGGTGGAAGTGAGGCTTTGCCGCCTCCTCTGGAGAATGATGAAGAAAGCTTCCTGTTATCGCATCTTAAGAGTAACGAAGAAGTAGTTAAAACCATACTTATAGAAAGGAACCTGCGACTTGTGGTATATATTGCAAGAAAGTTTGAAAATACCGGAGTCGGTGTGGAAGACCTTGTATCTATTGGCACCATAGGTCTGATTAAAGCGGTAAATACTTTCGACCCCGACAAGAAAATCAAACTGGCAACCTATGCTTCCCGCTGTATAGAAAACGAGATACTAATGTATCTCCGTAGAAACAACAGGACTAAAACCGAAATCTCTTTCGATGAACCTTTGAATATAGACTGGGATGGAAACGAACTTTTGCTTTCAGATATTTTAGGTACGGATAATGATATAATCTATAGATATCTTGAAGATGAGATTGACAAGCAGCTTCTGGAGATTGCTTTAAAAAAGCTTTCGGAAAGGGAGAAAAGAATAATGGAGTTAAGATTCGGACTTAATGACGGAGTAGAAAAAACCCAGAAGGAAGTTGCGGATATGCTTGGAATATCGCAATCATACATATCAAGACTGGAGAAAAGGATAATAAAACGGCTTAAAAAAGAAATTAGCCGCATGGTATGAAAATTGTTCTAATCAAAACAAATTGGTACAAGCTGCTTAATGAATAATAAAGTTGGCCTATGGTAATAATTAATATGTCAACATTAAGAAAAGGGTGTGCTTGTGCTATGCTTAACAAAGTAGAAATCTGCGGTGTAAATACTTCAAAACTGCCCGTTCTCTCTAATGATAAAATGGTTGAACTGCTAAAAAAAATGCAGAAGGGGGATCAGTCTTCAAGGGAAGAATTCATAAAAGGAAATTTAAGGCTTGTATTAAGTGTAATCCAAAGATTTAACAACAGAGGGGAATATGTTGATGACCTTTTCCAGGTAGGATGTATAGGTCTTATTAAAGCCATGGACAATTTTGATTTGGGTCAGAATGTTAGATTTTCAACTTATGCGGTACCTATGATTATCGGAGAAATCAGAAGATATCTGAGAGACAATAACTCAATCAGGGTAAGCAGATCCTTAAGGGATATAGCTTATAAGGCGCTGCAGGTAAGAGATATGCTTATAAACAGGAACTCAAAGGAACCTACCGTATCGGAAATTGCAAAGGAGCTTAATCTCCCGGTAGAGGAAGTTGTATTTGCATTGGATGCAATACAAGATCCGGTATCTCTATTTGAACCTATTTATCATGACAGCGGCGATGCAATTTATGTTATGGATCAAGTATCTGACGACAAGAATACAGATGATAATTGGCTGGAGAGCATCGCTCTTAAAGAGGCAATGAAAAAGCTGAACGACAGGGAAAAACTCATATTGAACCTAAGATTTTTTGAAGGAAGAACGCAGATGGAGGTAGCAGAAGAAATCGGAATATCACAAGCCCAGGTTTCTCGCCTGGAAAAGACAGCTCTCGGACATATGAGAAAGCATATATAAATTAGATATATTCCTTGGCACTTATTAATCACCGAACCCGAACGCCACAGAGTTTTTCTGCGGCTTTTTTCTTTTGCCTATGGTTGCTGAGAGTGCATGCACTTATGAAAAATTTATAAAAGCACTTGCACGTTAGAATAACATATGTTACATTATAGGGGTTATATAACGTATGTTATTTTTAGGAGGGTAATGTTATGGGACCTAAGGTTAAATTTACCAAGGAACAAATAATCGATGCAGCCTTTGAGATAGCTCAAACAGAAGGACTCGACGCTATAACTATGAGAAAAATCGCAGAAAAGATGAACAGCTCCGTAGCCCCCATTTACGTAAATTTCAAAAACGTTGATGAACTGAACGAAGCTTTAATAGCAAGGATTATAGGTATCAGCAGACAGCTTTTAACGGAAGAAAGTTCAGGTAATCCATTCAGCGATATGGGAAAAGCAAGTCTTAGATTTGCCATGGAGTATAGTGTTATTTTCAGAGATTTGGTTGCAAAAAATGGCAGATACATGCAAGGCTATGATGAAAAAATGATGCCGGCTTTATTTGATGAGATGCAAAAGGACCCTGAACTGAAGGGATTCACTATTGATGAGTTAAGAACAATCTTATTAAAAATGAGGATATTTCAATTAGGACTTTCGATGATGGCTGCCAACGGCTTACTGCCCGAAGAATACAACAAGCAAGCTATTATGGATATCTTATCAAGCGCCGCTGATGATGTAATAGTGTCAGCTAAGCTAAGAAGGGGATTTGAAAATGAATAAAAAAGCTATTCGTAAAATTGGGATTTTTATTTTTATTGTTATCATAAGTGGGTGGATAGGCGTTCTTGTAGACTCTTTACTTACCGAGCAACCCGAAGGTGATTCTCTTGGAATGGGGATATGGCTGGTAATGCCTCTACTGGCTGCGTTTATAATCATTTTATTTTCGAAGGTAAGCTGGCGGGATCTTGGCTTTAAGCCGAATTTCAAAGGCAATATGAAGTGGTACTTGGCCTCTGCTATTATTTTCCCTGTTGTTACGGCAATCGTTCTGCTAATCGGAACTCTAACGAATTGGATAGACTTGTCCGCATTTAATCTCAGATCATTTATCTTAGCGTTTTGCAGTACTTTGCTAGTTAATTTTATTATAAATATCTTTGAGGAGACGGCTTGGCGAGGTTTCCTGACTTCCCAGCTTCTCAAACTAAATCTTAATGACTGGAAGCTATATCTTATCGTTGGCTGTGTGTGGTACTTGTGGCATCTCCCTTATTATCTGGTGTTTTTACCTGAAGCGGATATCAGGGCAGTCATGCCTGTCAGCCGTACTGTTTATGCCGTTGTTGCTTTTACAACATATTTGTCTTGGACAGTAATGTTTACTGAGCTTTTTAGGGTAACCAAATCGGTATGGCCATGTATTATTTTGCATACGGTAGAAGATTCGTTGATTAATCTTTTAGTAATATCAGGTTATATAAACATCGCAACCGGTAAAGAAATTCTTATTTCACCAATCAATGGAGTCATAACCTCAATTCTATACATAGCTGTTGGAATTGGGATAAGAGCATATAGAAGGCGAGCATATAATACTGTTGTCTCTTAGGAGAGCAATTCTGAAAGGTGCCGCGTATCAGTGCGCGGGTTTATTCGGGGATGTCTTTGCGTTTGGAGTAAATTAAGGAGTGTGGAATGATGGAAAATGAGGTTGTGTTTAGAAAAAGGCTTCGCAGGTTCGGTTCGAAGACGTCGGCAATCCCAAACGTTGTCTGACATATGGTGTAGATTGAATTAGATAATCGCAAGTAGAATTGCAAAAAGGAGGCTTAATTATGAGTGAGATTTTTGATATTTCCTTTGATAAGATTGAGGTCATAAAAAGCTTATGGGAGAAGAATCGGCAGTACCATGAAGTTAGTTCAGAATATTTTAGCGATGCATATCGCTCCATGTGTTTTGATGAGAGAATGAAAGCATTTAGAGAATATAATAAGGATATGCTTAAAATAACAGTAGCTAAAGATAATGGTGTGTATATCGGTTATTGTATATCAACTATAGTTGAAGGGAAAGGAGAACTTGAATCACTTCATGTAGATGAATCGAAGAGGGGAATAGGGATTGGCAAGGAACTCACGGTTACACATCTTGAGTGGATGAAAGAAAATAATTGTAAAGTGATTGGGGTAACAGTATCTCAAGAAAATGAATCTACTATTAACTTTTATAAGAAACTAGGATTTTATCCTAACACTGTATATATGCAGCAATTGCAAATAGAAAGAAGAAAATAAGGAAGGGTGAGAAAAATGGCAAAAAGATTAAGAAATGCTGTTGCCATATTTATTGCAATGACAATTGTGCTTTTGTGTGTTGGATGCACAGGCAATGAAGTTAATATAGAATCGGTAGATCACGACCCTGATATAATAGGGTTCATAATGGAGGGTATTGACGTCCCGGAGGATGTATTGTCCGCGGCAAAGACTCAAGCCAAACAGTTATTTGATATTAATAGAGAAGACCACCCAAATTACGGTTATACTAATTGGCGGATCGAGAACCTAGTCTACTCATATACCTATGACGATTTAAATGGGATGCAAATAGCTATTTATCAAATGAATTATGAATTCCTCACCGACTCACCGGAAAATATCGTTCTTGCCGGTGGCATGTACATCACTGAAGATAATTGGGTTATGCCGGGTTATCCTAACTCTACTTATCTTGTTTTTCATCAGGATGGCGATAAGTTGAATTATATACGTCTTATTGTAGAAAACGATTGTACGCCGGGTACCCAACTTTTTACCGAAGATTTACTGGAGATTCTGACCCAGTATTGACAAGAGTTATTACGACGTTAACCTACGTTGCTTGCAGTGATGGTAGTTTGATGATTATTGTAATCGAGCGATAAACAAAAAATGTATGCATTAAAACCAGACATATCAATGCTTTTAAGTTATGCGCATGGCTACTCATTATACTAATAGGAGTGATTCTGGTTGGGAGAAGAATTAGAAAGTCTTTTTAAAAAGACTTTGTTGAACTATCAAAAGGGCCTAGTGACTCAATAACGTTGTATTGTACGATTGTTTACTAAATTGGAATCGGAGGATAATAATGTTTGAAATTTATGAGTTTGAAAAGATAACAAAAAATATTTATGACGATGTAAGAGAATACTGCATAACTGAAAAGGTGGATGAAGAGTATTTAAGGAGTTCATTAATAAAAGACGGGGAAAAAAGATCAATGAAAAGAATTATAATTTCGGTTGCAGCCATAGGGCTATTCATTATTGCAATGCTATCAATGACTATTAAGATGGATAAAGAATTGAAAAGTATAACCAAGGACATGATACACATGAATACATATGAAGTTGACACTGTGAGCGGCGCAACTTCTTCAAGCCAAGTTATTAAAAGTGCAGTAAGTGATGCACTTACAAAAGAAATGTAAATCTTTATGGTTTTTTGTTTTTAATTATTTGTGGGGAGAAAGTTGAACAATACTTAAAATATCCAACAGGACTCAAGCTGTTGTATATGCAAGAGAACGGGGATTAATTTAAATAATTGGAATATTTACTGGCCAGTATTATAAGATATAGTAAATAACCTAATGACATGGCATTATTGATGGGGAGGGGTGTAGATGGTCAAAATATCGGAACTTAAACAGAGGGACGTAATACATATAAATGACGGCAGAAGGCTGGGAATTGCATATGACGTGGAAATTGACATGGAGAAGGGCAAGATTGATGCATTAATTATTCCGGGCACCGGAAGAATTTTGGGATTGTTCAGCAAGGAGAGCGACATAGTTGTCAACTGGCAGAGCATAAAAAAAATCGGTGCAGATGTGATTCTTATCGATGGATAGCGAGAGTGGGAGGGAGAGGGACAAGGGGACAGAGAGGGACAAGGGGACAGGTACCGTGTCCCAATTGGGACGCGGTACCTGTCCCCTTGTCCCTCTCCCTCCCTTTTTTTCATTTTTGTGACAAGAAGAGATATAAAAAGAATTACAGAGATAACATATAGTACTTCATAAATTTGGTATAATTGAGAAGATGATTTTACTATATCATGTATAATATAATAAAATTCAGTACAACATATTGATGCAAAATAGGAATGGAGACTCATACAAATAGTATTATAAACTCTGTTATTATGACAGTATATTCCATATAATAGTGGAGGGGAGGGGAATCATGTGAAATGCCCTTATTGCGGCTATAACGAGAGCAAGGTAGTAGATTCAAGGCCTACTGTAGAGGAAGCGGCAATAAGAAGGAGGCGCGAGTGTGAAAGATGCGCCAAGAGATTTACAACCTATGAAAAGATAGAAGAAATGCCTTTAATCATTGTCAAAAAAGATGGAAGCAGAGAATCCTACCAGAGAAACAAAATGCTTAACGGAATTTTAAGAGCTTGTGAGAAAAGACCTATTTCGGTTTCTACGATTGAAGAAACAGCAGATGAAATTGAAAAAGAGCTGTACAATTCAATGGAAAAAGAGATAGACAGCAAGAAAATCGGGGAAATGGTTATGAGCAGACTAAAAAAGTTGGATGATGTTGCTTATGTTCGGTTTGCATCAGTTTACAGACAGTTTAAAGACATTAATATTTTTTTGGAAGAATTGAACAAATTAATAGACGAAAGATAGGGGGTAGCTGAATGTTCACAAAGATACGCAAAAGAGACGGTAGAGTAGTAGACTTTACCAGGGAGAAGATTACAGGTGCAATATTCAAGGCAGCGCGGCAAGTAGGAGGAGAAGACTACGAGACCGCAGAGAATCTTACGGAAAGAGTAATATCCTATCTTTATAAGCACATTAAGGATGAGATTCCTGATGTGGAAACAGTCCAGGATGCTGTGGAGAAGGTGTTGATTGAGACAGGGCATGCCAAGACTGCTAAAGCGTACATATTATACAGATCCAAAAGGACCAGAATAAGAGAGACAAAAAGCGAACTTATGGATGTTGTTAAGGACATTTTGATTGAAACCAGCAGAGACAATGCCAACGTAGGGAACTCACCATCGGCAAAGATGCTGCAGATTGCCTCAGCTGCCAGCAAGCATTATTATCTTAACAATGTCATACCGGAAGAAATGAGCAAGGCGCATATTACCGGGGATATTCACATACATGATTTGGATTATTACGGCAAGACTTTGAATTGCCTTCAGATAGATCTTACAAAGCTGTTGACGCAAGGCTTCAATACCGGGTACGGATTTATCAGACCTCCGAAAAGGATAGGCTCTGCAGCTGCACAGGCTGCAATAATACTTCAAAGCAATCAGAATGATATGTTTGGAGGACAGAGCTTCCCTCATTTTGACAAAAGCATGGGAGAAGTAATAAGGAACCAATGTCCTGATACTGCTGATGATGAAATATTTCAGGCTATGGAGGGCTTGATATACAATTTGAATACAATGCATAGCAGAGCAGGGGCGCAGGTACCCTTCAGCAGCATAAACCTTGGCACGGATACCACCCCTGAAGGCAGAAAGGTAACCAATGCAATTCTAAGTGCCTTTGAAAAGGGTCTGGGAAAAGGAGAGAGCCCTATATTCCCCAATCTGGTGTTTAGATTGAAGGATGGAATAAATATGAATCCGGGGGACCCCAACTATGACCTATTCCAGTTTGCCATGAGGGTTGCATCCAGAAGGATGAATCCTACCTTTAGCTTTATGGATTCGAGTTTTAACAGCCGTTTCGGCGATGAAGTCAGTTATATGGGCTGCCGTTCAAGGGTAATCGCAAACAGACATGGAGCGGAAAAGTCTGCCAGCAGGGGAAATATCACACCGGTTACAATAAATCTGCCTAAGCTGGCTTTGAGAACAAGAGACATTGATAACTTCTTTATTGAATTGAATGATATATTGGATTTGTGCAGCAGGCAGCTTGTTCACAGGTTTAACGTCATTGCATCACTTAAGGTTAAGGATTTGCCTTTCCTTATGGGACAGAAGCTTTATATGGGCTCCGAGAACCTGAAGGAGCAGGACGAAATAAGAGAATCCATTAAGAACGGCACATTGGGAATAGGCTTTATCGGACTTGCAGAAGCCCTTATTGTGCTTACAGGCAGCCACCATGGTGAGGACGAAGAGTCATGGAAGCTGGGATATCAGATAATTGAAGGTATCAAAAAAGCCACAGACAACTATTCCGAGGAACATGATCTGAATTTTGTAGCTTATGCTACTCCTGCTGAAGGAACCAGCGGAAGGTTCATTGAAAAGGACAGGAAAGAATTCGGAGTAATAAAGGGAGTTACTGATAAGGCATATTATACAAATTCCTTCCACATTCCTGTCAATTACCGTATAAGCGCCTTTGAGAAGATAGAAAAGGAAGCTCCATTCCACAAGCTGTGTGCGGCAGGACATATTTCATATGTGGAACTACCTTCTTCACCAAAGGATAATTTGCAAGCCTTTGAGAAGATTTTGAAACACATGGCAAATTGTGATATTGGTTATGCCGGAATAAACTTTCCGATAGATGAGTGCAGAAACTGCGGTGTATCGGGAATAATAGACAGCAGCTGCAGCAGCTGTGACAGTGAAGATATAAGGAGAATCAGGAGGATTACAGGCTACTTGTCCACTATTGACAGGTTCAATGATGCCAAACAAGCAGAATTGGCAGACAGAATCAAACACTCATATTAGTCCCTTCCAGACAATAGCTTGTCTGTCAGCAGTGAAGCAAAGCTTCACTGAATGGACTGACTTAATGAAAATGTTTCGCACTATTGAACTGTTGCTTAAAGGATTTAGTGCGAAACATATAAGGAGGCGCATCGTTATGAAACTGAGAGTGGCCGGTATTGTAAGAGAGAGCGTTGTTGACGGCCCCGGATTCAGATATGTGATATTTGCCCAGGGTTGTAATCATCGCTGTAAAGGCTGTCATAACCCCGATACCCATGCAATGGACGGAGGCTATGTGGTAGACACAGAAAGCATTGTTGAAGATATTGAAAAAAACAGATATATCGACGGAGTGACCTTTTCAGGAGGGGAGCCTTTCCTTCAGGCAGAAGCTTTTATCGATATCGCTGAAAGGCTTGGGAAAGTAAATACAAATATAATATGCTATACGGGATATACATATGAAGAGCTTATGGAAAGCAAGGAGGTCAGCCGGATAAAACTACTGGGACTCATCGATACTCTTATTGACGGACCTTATGTGGAAGAGTCCAAAGATCTTGGTCTTCCTTACAGAGGTTCGGGGAATCAGAGAATTATTGATATGAAAAGCAGTCTGAGCGAGCACACGGCAATGGTTGTTGCATCGGACCTGCAGCCTATGTTAGGGTATTAATACCTATATTGTTATCAACAAAAAGTACTATGAAATTTCATAGTACTTTTATTTATTTATAGGTCTTGAATAAATATTCAACATGGGTAATGTTACTTATAGCTTGGGTATTTGTGCTGCAACAAAAAATGAATAATTTGTCGGATGGTATCGGGTTATAATTATGAGTAGAATGGAAGCACAAACCCAAAATGATAAAGGAGGTCGTTCAAATGATTACGAGGCTTTATAATTATTGGTATGACATAAAAGAAACACTAAAAGACGAAAAAGGACAGGGCATGGTGGAGTATGCACTTATTATTGGTTTGATTGCAGTAGTAGTCATTGGAGTATTAGGTACTATGGGCGGTAGTATAGAAGCAAAATTCCAAGACATCGTAACTGCACTTACTACACCATAAACCCATATTCAAGCATATTAATAAAAAATGACAGCAGAGATCACAGACCCTGCCTTTTACCGGGCGGGGTCAATCTTTCTATAATTTGCTATTTACAGGAGGAGGAAAGCCATGAAGCTTGATAAAAAAGGGCAGTCAATGGTAGAAACGGCCATGATACTGCCTATAATAATATTGCTTTTCTTGGGCATGTTCGAGTTTTCAAGGATATTTGGCTCCTACCTTCTCATAACTCATGCATCCAGGGAGGGAGCAAGGCTGGCAGCCATAGGAAAAACAGATGCTGAGATACAGGCAAACATAGAAAACAAGGTCAATATTTTAAATGTAAGCGAGCTGCAAATATTACTGGATCCCGAGGAGGATGCCCGTATAACGGGAGAGGATGTAAGGGTACGCGTAAGGTACAGTCTGCAGATCTATGCTCCCGTTATTAGCAGTATAGTTGGAAATCCTTTTGAAATGGAAGCTTCTACCTATATGAGGGTGGAGTAATACGAAAACGACGATAAGCGGCGCAATACTGCGTTGCGCTGCGGTCGGAAAGTCCTCATGTACCTTTATGTACATTCCGGGCATTCCGCCTTGCACGCCTTGTCTTGCTTGCTTCTAGTCGTTTTTATGAAGTAATCAGAGGTGAGATCAATATGAGCATAATATATTATCTCAATAATAAAAGAGGCAATAGCTCAATAATTCTTCTGTTTATGATTATTGTAATCATAGGACTGATGACTTTTACCGTGGATGCGGGGTTGCTTTATTTTGAAAAGGGCAGGCTGCAGAATGTTGTTGACTCTGTGGCTTTAGCTGCTGTCTCAGCCTACGGGGAAGGGGAAACAAAGATGCTGGAGGAGGCACACAAATATTCCAACCTGAATGG
>JAQVFD010000042.1 GCA_028697435.1 Clostridiaceae bacterium | reverse complement strand
CTTTGGAGATCTTTCAAAACTGCAATGCAATAGACAGTATTGTATTAGCAGCGGGGAAAGACGAACTGCAGCTATGTAAGGAGCAGATACTTGATGTATATGGTTTTTCTAAAGTGGACAAGCTGATTTCCGGTGGTATTGAACGCCAACAATCGGTTTACAATGGC
This sequence comes from Clostridiaceae bacterium, assembly GCA_028697435.1. Taxonomy (GTDB): domain Bacteria; phylum Bacillota; class Clostridia; order Lutisporales; family Lutisporaceae; genus BRH-c25. Next base: position 10,943 of record JAQVFD010000042.1, on the reverse strand, counting down.
ATAAAGTCATTGGGGGATTGCGACGTAGTTGTAATACATGACGGAGCCAGACCTATATTATCGGAAGGAATTATTGAAAGGTGTATAGAAGGTGCAAAAAAATACGGAGCGGTTTCCACCGGTATGCCGGCAAAAGATACTGTTAAGATATTGAATGGGGAAGGCTTTGTTGAATACACTCCGGAGCGGGAAAGAGTATGGGTTACACAGACACCTCAGGCTTTTAAGCGGGATATAATAGAAAATGCCCACGAAATGGCCAACATGAAAGGTTTATCAGGTACTGACGATGCATATCTGGTTGAAAGTATGGGAATTAAGGTTAAAATGATAGAAGGAAGCTATGAGAATATCAAGGTTACAACTCCTGAGGATATGATTATAGTTGAAGCGATAATGAAAAGAATTGCAGAATGAGGTGAAATGATGTCCGTATTCAGAGTTGGAAATGGCTATGATGTACATAGGCTAATAGATGCCAGGAAGCTGATATTAGGAGGGGTGGAAATTCCCTATGAGAAAGGGCTGCTGGGACATTCAGATGCAGATGTTCTTGTTCATTCAGTAATGGATGCATTATTGGGTGCATGCGGCGAATCAGATATTGGTATACACTTTCCTGATCATGATATATCCTATAAAGGAATATCAAGCCTTGTTCTATTAAAAAAAGTAAAGGATATTCTTGATTCCAAGGAATATCATATTTCAAATATAGATAGTACTATCATAGCGGAAAAACCAAAGCTTTCACCATATATAGATGAAATGAAGGGAAATATAGCAGCAGTGCTACAGCTTGACAAGGATTGTATCGGTATCAAGGCCACTACTTCGGAGAGCTTAGGTTTTGCCGGCAGAGGCGAAGGAATTGCTGTGCATTCCGTAGCATGCATATTTAAGTAAACGTCCATAAACGTCGCAATACTGCGCTTCCGGCCATTTTATAGGAAGGAGAGAATTCAGATAATGTTTATATATGGTAGAAAAGGCGGCGGAAACAAATTCACATTTATTTCTATTATAATGATAATTGCGGTTATATATGTTTTCAGGCTTATATCGCCCCAGAAGGAGACAGAATATCCCAATACAATGCATTATGATAATGTGAAATATGAATATGTGGAAACTGTGAAGAGTTCTCCCTTTATGTTCGTGAGAAAGAAACCGGTAAGCGAAGAAGGATATATAATACTTGCCCGAAGAGGCATAGACATTCAGGAAGAGGTCTACGTATATGAGGGGTTTCGAAAATATAGACGCTATAAGGTATTGAAAGAATAGAGGAAGTGTATATAGAAATTAAGGTTGACGTAACAATTAGTAACTATAATATTTAGGAAGGTGTTAGAAATGAAGCTATACAACACAATGACAAGGAAAAAGGAAGAGTTTGAACCCATGACACCGGGAGAAGTAAGGATGTATTCCTGCGGACCTACTGTCTACAATTATTTTCACATAGGAAATGCAAGACCCTTCATAATATTTGATATTTTAAGAAGATATTTTGAATATAGAGGCAACAAGGTAACCTTTGTTCAGAATTTTACAGATGTTGACGATAAAATCATAAAAAGGGCTAAGGATGAGAACACAACAGAAAAAGAGGTATCCGACAGATTCATAAAAGAATACTTTAAGGATGCCGGCGCGCTGAATATTAGAAAGGCCGATTACCACCCCAGAGTCACGGAGCATATAAAGGAAATAATAGGTATAATAAAAAGACTGGAGGCCAATGGCTATACTTATACTGTAGGCGGAGATGTATACTATGATACTGCAAAGTTTACAGGATACGGCAAACTCTCAAAGCAGAACCTCGAAGAATTGGAGGCAGGTGCCAGAGTTGATGTAAACGAAGTCAAAAAGAACCCCTTTGATTTTGTGCTTTGGAAGGGTCAAAAACCCGGAGAACCTGCATGGGAAAGCCCCTGGGGCATGGGCAGGCCGGGCTGGCACATTGAGTGCTCCGCCATGTCTATGAAATACTTGGGTGAGACTATAGATATTCATTCAGGAGGACAGGATCTGGTATTTCCTCATCATGAGAATGAAATCGCACAGAGCGAAGGAGCGACAGGAAAGCCTTTTGCCAGGTACTGGCTGCATAATGCGTTTCTCAACATAAATAATGAAAAAATGTCTAAGTCCCTGAACAACTTTTTTACGGTAAGGGATATTGAAGGAAAATTTGACTTAGAGGTCTTCAGGCTTTTTATGATTTCTGCCCATTACAGGAGTCCTTTGAATTTCAGTGCCGAGCTTTTGGATCAAGCAAAGAGTGCATTGGAAAGACTATATAATGCAAAAAATAACCTTACTTATCTATTGGGTATAGTTGAAGAAAAGCCTTTGACTCAGGAGGAAGAGAATTTCAAGCAAGCTATTTACAGATACATGGACATGTTCAATGAAGTAATGGATGATGATTTGAATACTGCTGACGGATTAGCCGTTATTTTTGACATGGTAAGGGATATTAATTCCAATGTCAAAGCGGAATCTCCCGCCGAACTGGTGAAGGCATCCTATAATATGCTTATGGAGCTTGTGGGAGTGCTGGGCTTGCTTTATAAAAAAGAAGAAAGTTTGGATGCTCAAATTGAGAAGCTTATAGAGGAAAGGCAAAAGGCAAGAAAGGAAAAGAATTGGTCTCTGGCAGACAAAATAAGGGATGACCTTAAAGAACAGGGAATAATCCTTGAGGATACACCTGAGGGAGTCAAATGGAAAAGAGCATAAAGCTTAAGCAAAGGAAGTAAAACAATGTCTGATATGCTTATGTACGTTATAATAGGTCTGCTTGCAGTAAACTCAGTTATCCTTATAATTATAATGAGTACCAGCCCGAGGGGCAGGATGATAAAGCTTGAAGCTGAGCTTCAATCAATGGAGAAGAATATTGACAAGCTGGATAGGACGATTATGGATGAGATGCTTCAGAATAGAGAGGAGATTTCAGATTCGATTAAGATGTTCAACGGAATGATAGCCTCTCAAATGTCAGAAATATCAAGTTTGCAGCGCAGCCAGCTGGACATATTTTCCCAACAGCTTGCAAATCTTACACATACCAATGAATATAGACTTGATCGGATGAGGGATACAATAGAAGAGAAGCTGAAGCACCTGCAGGAGGATAACAGTAAGAAACTTGATCAGATGAGAGCGACCGTGGACGAAAGGTTGAGTACCACTCTTGAGCAAAGGCTTGGGGAATCCTTTAAGCTGGTAAGCGAAAGATTGGAAATGGTGCATAAAGGTCTTGGAGAAATGCAGAATCTCGCTTCCGGAGTGGGGGACCTTAAGAAAGTTCTCACTAATGTCAAGACCAGAGGAACCTGGGGAGAAATTCAGCTTGGCAATATACTCGAGCAAATTCTGACTACAGAGCAGTATTCAAAAAATGTGGTTACAGTGAAGAATTCCGGAGAAAGGGTTGAGTTTGCAGTAAAGCTGCCGGGAAGAGATGATATGGGAGGAGAATCGGTATGGTTACCCATAGATTCAAAGTTCCCTCAGGAGGATTACCAAAGGCTGCTGGACGCACAGGAGCAAGGGAATTCTGTTAAAGCGGAAGAAGCCGCAAAGTCTATGGAGTATAAGGTAAAAGGCTTTGCCAGGGATATAAGGGATAAATATATAAACCCGCCGGAAACAACTGACTTTGGGATAATGTTTTTGCCGACGGAAGGTCTTTATGCTGAGATACTCAGGAGACCGGGACTCTGTGATTGCCTGCAGCGGGAATACAGGATAGTGATAGCCGGTCCGACAACTTTGGTTGCATTACTAAATAGTCTGCAGATGGGCTTCAGAACTCTTGCGATAGAAAAGCGCTCCGGCGAGGTATGGAATCTTCTCGGTGCAGTTAAGACTGAATTTGCAAAGTTCGGAGACATCTTGGACAAAACACAGAAGAAGCTTCAGGAGGCAAGTAATACAATTGAGGATGCGGCAAGAAAGTCCAGAAGTATAGGCAGGAAGCTGAAGAGCGTACAGGAACTGACGGCGGATGATTCGGCTGCACTGCTGGAAGAATCTGAGGATGCGGATTCTTCCCAAATAGCTTCTGCAAAAGAGGATTAAGTTATAATATTGTTGGGAGTATAAGTTACTATATGGAAAATGATTATTTGGGAAAGAATTATAAGAAGCTGCTTGAGGAATTGCATCAACTCATGATGGACAGCGGCAAGCTTTCGGTTTCAGATATTAAGATGCTGAACCCTCTTGTGCTCGCATATGTAGGAGATTCAGTATATGACACTTTTGTCAGAACCTTGCTGGTATCCGGAGGTCATGGACATGTAGCAAAGCTGCATAAAATGTCCATTGAGTTTGTTAAGGCAAAGGCCCAAGCGGACATTTTAGGGGAGATAAATGGGCGTCTGACTCCGGAAGAGCAGGATATTGCACGGAGGGGGAGAAATACGAAGTCTTCAACCATACCTAAAAATGCAGATATCCTGGATTATAGATATGCCACCGGCTTTGAAGCTCTAATAGGTTTTTTATACCTGACAGGGCAAATTGACAGGCTTATGGAGATAACAAAAATGGTTATAGATATAAAGACAGGATAGTGACAAAACCCGTAATATTTGCAGCAAATGAAATGATGCAAATATAGGGATATTGTCATACAAGTGCAAAACTTTTATGTGAAACATAAAAGTTCAGGCACCAGCAGAAGTAAAATTGTCTGGACATGGAAGCAAGTCAGTGGTTAAAATGATATAAACAGTGATAGTATTTGAGTATTTTGTAAAGGTGGGAATTGATTTTATGAAGGTGAAGATAATTCAACATACTCCGGAACCGGAAAAACTCGTAGCATCCGCTGCCAAGCTTTGTTATTCGCCTGTGGGAGTGGAAAATATAATGGATGGATTAGATGAAGAAAAGGTCGATAAGTTTCTGAGCATGCTGATGGATCTGGGCCACGAAAGCCCTATTGAGCATGTGGTATTTACCTTTGGGGTAGAAGGAGTAAGCAGGGTATTAACCCACCAGTTGGTAAGACATAGGGTTGGGTGCTCGTATTCACAGCAGTCCCAGAGATATGTCAGGCTTGAGCAGTTTGAATACATAATGCCTCCCGAGATAGAAAAAATACCCGCTGCTAAGGAAAGGTTCATAAAGGCCATGGAGGAAGATCAGAGGGCATATAGTGAACTCGCAGAACTGCTTAGGAAGGAGCACTTAAGAAGATACCTATCGGAAGGTAAGACAGAAAAACAAGCGGGAATTATGGCTGAAAAGACAGCAATAGAAGATGCTCGTTATGTGTTTCCCAATGCCTGTGAGACAAAAATCGTATTTACAATGTCGGCAAGAGCTTTGATGAATTTCTTCAGACAAAGGTGCTGCAACAGGGCACAGTGGGAAATCAGGGAGATGGCCGAGGAGATGTTAAGGCAGGTAAAAGGTGTAGCACCGATATTGTTTAAAAATGCAGGACCCGGATGTGTTGCAGAACAATGTCCTGAAGGAACAATGTCCTGCGGGAAAATGAATGAGATGAAAGAAAAATATAAAAATCTTTAGTTTAATTGTTTTTATAAATTTGAGGATAATAAAACATATAAGTCACTAAAAAAGGATGAGGATTATGGCATTTAATAAAAACTATTCAAAGCCTGCAAGGCCCGGTAAACCAGGCAGACCGGACAGACCAGGCAGACCGGGGAAATTTGAAAAGAAAGACGGCGGATTTACAAAGGATGAAAGAAAGTCAGAGAAGCCTTTTGGAAAGAGAAGACCCTTTGAAAAGGCCGCACCATATGAAACAGGTAAACCGAAGGATAAGTATAAAGCTGATATCCGGCAGGAAGAAGATGATGACGATAATATCAATCTGATCGAAGGAAGGAATTCTGTGCTTGAGGCACTTAAATCCAACAGAGAAATCGACAAAATTTTTGTGCAGAAGGGTGTCGGAGAAGGTTCCATAAGACAGATAATTGCTATCGCCAGAGAGAAGAATATACTTATCAAAGAAGTAGACAAGGCAAAGCTTGACGGGCTCTCGAGGACAAGGAACCATCAGGGAGTGATAGCTTCGGCAGCTTTATACAAGTATTATGAAGTGGATGACATTTTGCAATCTGCAAGGGAAAAGGGCGAGGCTCCCTTTATTGTGATACTTGACGAGATAACCGACAACAACAATCTTGGTTCAGTTCTCCGCTCAGCTGATGCAGCAGGCGTTCACGGCATAATAATACCTAAGAGGAGAGCAGTTGGACTTACACCTGCAGTAGCAAAGATTTCTGCGGGGGCAATTGAATATGTGCCCGTTGCAAAAGTTACTAATCTGAACCATACAATAGAGTATTTGAAAAAAGAAGGGCTATGGATTGCAGGGGCTTCCATGGAAGGCGAAGTATATTATGGTAAGGATATGACCGGTCCTATTGCATTAGTGATTGGCAGTGAAGGTGAAGGACTCGGGCGGCTTGTAAAGGAAAATTGTGATTTTCTTGTGAGTGTTCCTATGAAAGGTAAGATTGCATCTTTAAATGCCGCTGTCTCTGCAGCAATAATTATGTTTGAGATACAAAAACAGCGGAAGAACCGCTAAAACTTGACTAAAACAGCTCGTATATGTATAATGATAATAGTGTGGTTTTCTATGTCTAATACATGGAGGCGATTGTTTGGAAGTAAATGCAGAAAAGAAATTCATTGAAAGCTATGACAACATGCTTGATGAAGAAATCGTACTTAGCGCCAGGGATGGGAATTCCACATCTTTAGAGTACATTATCAATAAGTACAAGAACTTTGTCAGAGCAAAAGCCAGATCCTATTTCCTTATAGGCGCCGACAAAGAGGACATAGTACAGGAAGGCATGATCGGGTTGTACAAGGCTATAAGGGATTTTAGAAATGATAAATTGTCATCCTTCAGAGCCTTTGCCGAGCTTTGCATTACAAGGCAGATAATAACGGCAATAAAGACTGCCACAAGACAAAAGCATATTCCGCTTAACTCATATATTTCACTTAATAAGCCAATTTATGACGAAGAGTCAGACAGGACACTTCTTGACATTCTTACCGCAACAAAGATAACGGACCCTGAAGAGCTTATAATCAGCAAGGAGGAACTTGTTTCCATAGAATCAAAAATAGGTGAGATATTGAGTGAATTGGAGCTTGAGGTGTTAATGTCATATCTTCAAGGGAAGTCCTACCAGGAGATTGCCTGTGATTTGGACAGGCATGTGAAGTCTATTGACAATGCACTTCAAAGAGTTAAGAGAAAACTTGAGAAATATTTAGAGATTAAAGATATATAAAAGTTCAAATGCCAATTATTATGGTAAAATACAACATTAAAAATATGAACCTCTGGTATTAATTTCAAGAGGTTCTTTTTTATATACTGTAATAAATAATATTATAAATAATGGTATTAGTTAATAATATGTCATAATGGAGGCGATGAAAATGGCTAAGATAGCTAAGAACCTTACAGAACTGATAGGAAACACACCACTCTTGGAGGTTTCCAATTACAATACTGCCAACAATTTGAAAGCAAAGCTGCTTGCAAAGCTAGAGTATTTCAATCCTCTTTCAAGTGTAAAAGACAGAATAGGATATGCAATGATAAAAGATGGGGAAGACAGGGGGGTTATTTCAAAAGGAACGGTAATAATCGAGCCCACCAGCGGAAATACGGGAGTAGGTCTTGCTTTTGTAGCGGCTGCCAAAGGCTATAGACTTATACTCACGATGCCGGATACCTTCAGCATTGAAAGGAGAAATCTTCTATCAGCCCTCGGCGCAGAACTGGTGCTTACTCCGGGAGCTGAGGGGATGAAGGGTGCAATAGGTAAAGCTGAGGAATTGGCAGCAGAGATTCCTAATTCTTTTATACCGCAGCAGTTTAAGAACCCGGCAAATTCTGAGATGCACAGGAATACTACTGCACGGGAAATATTGAAGGATACGGATGGTAAGGTGGATATATTTGTAGCAGGTGTGGGAACCGGCGGAACAATTACAGGCGTGGGAGAAGTTCTAAAAAAACATAATCCCGGTGTAAAGATAGTAGCGGTAGAACCAAAGGATTCACCTGTACTTTCAGGCGGCAATCCGGGACCTCACAAGCTTCAGGGAATCGGGGCAGGTTTCGTTCCGGAAGTATTAAACAGGGAGATAATAGATGAGATAATTACAATTACGACAGAAGGAGCCTTTGAAGCAGCAAGGAGGATAGCAAAGACAGAAGGACTTCTGATTGGTATATCTTCCGGTGCAGCATTGGCTGCTGCTACTCAGCTGGCTCTGAGACCGGAAAATGCCGGAAAGACTATAGTAGTCATACTGCCGGATACAGGAGAAAGATATCTTTCGACGCCTCTATTTCAGGAGTCATAGAAGAAAAACTGAAAACTATTGCATTACAAAAGCTAAATCCCTTGAATATTAAAAATCATTCAAAGGATTTAGCTTTTTTGATGGGGGATATATTACTGTTCAAACTCCCTGAACAAAGCTTCAAACGCCTCTTTGCTGTCTATAGCATGGTATACATGCTTGTCTTCAGGGAACTTCTCACCTTTGACATCTGCCACATATTCCTTGAAAGCATTTGTAATGATTTCAGCCACATTTGCATATTTCTTGACAAACTTTGGCGTGAAGGCTTGGAAAAGTCCCAACATATCTCCGCAAATAATCAACTGCCCATCGCAGGGAAGTCCGGCACCAATGGAATAAACCGGGATACTCAGCTTTTTGCTTATGTATTCTGTTAATTCCGGTGGCACAGCTTCTAACAACAAGGCCCTGGCACCGGCTTCTTGAATTGCAATTGCATCTTTAATAAGCTCTCTTGCACTATCAACTGTTCTGCCTTGTGCCTTGAAGCCTCCAAGTTGTCCGGAGCTCTGGGGCGTCAAGCCTATGTGTCCGAACACAACTATTCCCGCATCGCTGATTGCCTTTATTTTGCTTAAAACTCTCACACCGCCTTCCAGCTTGATGGCATCCATATCAGCTTCCTTTAAAAATCTGCATGCATTTATGACAGCATCTTCATCAGATACCTGATAGGATCCAAATGGCATATCACCTATTACATAAGTATTCGGTGCTCCTCTTCTGACCGCCTGGCAGTGAGATATGCAATCATCCATAGTTACGGGAATAGTACCTTGATATCCCAATACCACCATTCCCAAAGAATCTCCTACAAGGATCATATCAAGACCTGCTTGCTCGGCAAAGGATGCCATTGGGTAATCATAGGCCGTGATCCAGGAAACCTTTTCACCCTTTTTCTTCATTTCATAGAAGTCAACAATTGATTTTTTCTTTCCCATTTAGATTCCTCCTTAAATATTTATTATATAGATGGGTATTTTAGATGCATACTCTAATTTATTACAAACTTTTAATATACCCGAGTTTCCCGGATATTTCTTGTGTATATTGGATTAATGCCGAACTGATTTCCTTGCGGAAGTCTTCAGTCATTCTGAACGTGGGACCGGATACACTTATTGCTGCAAAGGGACTGCTGAAATGGTTGAATATAGGCGCTGCCACACAGCTTAAGCCTGTTTCCAGTTCTTCGACATCTTCGGCATATCCGTTGCTTCTGACCTTTTCAAGAGATTCCAATATCGAATTTGTATCATGTAATGTATTATTGGTATATTTGGTAAATGTCATTCCGCTCAGTATATTGTTAAGCTCTGACTGGGGCAGGTTAGCCATTATTGCCTTTCCTACCGCGGTGCAATATAGAGGCAATTTGCCTCCGACTGTAGTACTGATCCGCATGGAGCGGCTGCTTTCTACTTTTTCAAGGTAAATAACGGAATTACCATCTCTGAGCACTAGATTTACTGTTTCCTGATACATTTTTACCAGTTGCTCAAGATAGGGTATGGAAATATGTCTGAGATTCGAGTTTACTTTAGTACCTAATCTGAACAATTCTAATCCCAATCTGTATTTTCCGGAGTTTTCATTTTTCTCCAGCATTTTGCTCATTTCGAGAGTGGATATCAAACCAAATGCAGTACTTTTATGGAGTCCAACCATTTTGCCTATTTCTGTAACACCTAATTCTTCGTTGTTTTCAAAACAAAGCAATATCTGAATAGCTCTGTTTACTGATTGTATCTTCACATTTTCGCTTGATGCCATAATGCTAATCTCCAATCTCATTATCGTGCTATAATATAGAACATTATACTATATTATAGCACGATATTATTGTAACATATTATTTCTACAACTTCAATTCTTTGCCACACATGAAAGCAAAAAAATATTAATAAAGCATATATACAATAAATTCAATTGTATTAAGCAGAATATTAATATACAATATACTAAAGAATAATAAATAGTTATTAACATAGTCAGTTAGGTGTTATTAGAGCATATATCTCTAAGCTTCAACTATATTGACAAAAATATAAAATAGCTTTATAATACCATATTGTATGGAGAGGTTCCCGAGCGGCCAAAGGGGGCAGACTGTAAATCTGTTGTCACAGACTTCGATGGTTCGAATCCATCTCTCTCCACCAATTGCGGGCATAGTTCAGTGGTAGAATACCAGCTTCCCAAGCTGGCTATGCGGGTCCGATTCCCGTTGCCCGCTCCATTATCTTATATTATGCTCACGTAGCTCAGCAGGTAGAGCACTTCCTTGGTAAGGAAGAGGTTCGGCGGTTCAAGCCCGCTCGTGAGCTCCATCTTTATATAGACACACACGGATGAGTTTGCTTGAACTCTATGCTGTACAGATAGTATCAGGCTATCTATACATTCAACTTACAATCTTGAAACTTAGAGGAGGAGAAGAAAATGGCAAAGGCAAAATATGAAAGGACCAAACCCCATGTAAACATAGGGACAATCGGTCATGTTGACCATGGAAAGACTACACTTACAGCAGC
>JAQVFD010000041.1 GCA_028697435.1 Clostridiaceae bacterium | reverse complement strand
ATGTCTCCCTCCCGTTCAACTTTGGAAAAAGCAATCGGTGGCCGATAATTGCTATCACCGTGGTAATAGTAATATGCATCATATTCCTCCAGGTAAGTAAAATTCTCCAGCCCTATTCCCTCTGTATCCGAAAGATTCAATCCCATATATTTGCTAAGCACTGCATCCATGCTGGGACGGCTTATTTTCGTACAGGCACAGTCAGGCTCCATATCCCAGCCGTTATATGCAACAACAGCAGCTCTTTCCGCTTCTGTGGGAAATTCTTCAATGCCACTGCCACAATAGAATAATTGAAACATGTCGATTTTTTCAGGGCTTTCATAGATGGAACTCAAAAACTGATTGCGGATATTCATATACTCGCCATTAAAGAATTCATCTCCGTTAAAGTAAGAAAGCTCATCATCAGTCAAAGGTGTTATTTCCTCATTACTTACCCCTATATAGGTACATCCGGAAACAAAGGTCATAATGAGAACCATGACAAGCATTGTACTAAGCAGCACCCCAGGTCTCTTGACAATCATCAAAATCCACTCCTAAATTTTCTCAAAATCTATTTTATATGGACATAAACATCAACTGTTCCTTTATGCCCCAATATTTATTAGACGATAAAATGTTCCATATGTTTCAAATATATCGAAGAATGTGACGTAGCAATAAGTTTGCAGTCATACTATCAGAGCAATAGGCTTGTATATCGACTCGCACGATATAAGCTTTGGACAGAATCAGGGCTCGCTGCTATACAATACCAGTGCTCTGTAATATGTGTGCATCTTACAGAGTATTGCCTTCCCCCGTAATCTCACAACTTCAAAGCCCTACCCTAGCTCTTGTGTCTCGCAACTCGTGTCTAGTGTCTGGAAAATTGCGTTGCAATTTTCTTCCCATGTGCAATTTTCCTCTTTCCATTATACCGTAAACTTATATAAAATTTAACAATAACGCAGATAATATATGCGAACATATGTTTGCTTTCTTCGGTAAAGTTTGGTAAAATGATAATATGAATAACTGTAGGGGTGTTTTTATGGACCTTAATGAGAAAATCAAAATATTATCGGACTCCGCAAAATATGATGTGTCCTGCTCCTCCAGCGGAAGCAGCAGAAAGAACAAGAAGGGAGGTATAGGAAATGCTGCACCCTCAGGCATCTGCCACAGCTGGACCCCGGACGGCAGATGTATTTCGCTGTTAAAAATACTGCTCACAAACTACTGCATATACGATTGCAAGTACTGTGTCAACCGTGTTTCCAATGATATCCCCAGGGCTGCATTTACCCCCGATGAATTGGTTAATCTCACAATTAATTTCTACAGAAGAAATTATATTGAGGGTCTTTTTCTAAGTTCCGCCGTATGCGTAAGCCCCGACCACACCATGGAAATGCTTTTAAAATCTGTCAAGAGGCTTAGAGAAGAATTCAATTTCAACGGATACATTCATGTAAAGGCTATTCCCGGAGCAAGCAACGTACTGATAGAGGAAACAGGAAAATATGTTGACAGAATGAGTGTAAATATTGAGCTGCCCTCCGGTGAAAGCCTCAAGCTGCTGGCACCCCAAAAGACTAAAGAATCAATAATTAAACCTATGGGACTCATAAAGTCAGGAATAATTCAGAATCGTGAGGAAAAGCTTAAGTTTAAAAGTGCCCCCCAATTCGTTCCCGGAGGCCAATCTACCCAATTAATCGTTGGAGCTACAAAAGACGATGATTTAAAGATCCTGAAGCTGTCCGAATCCCTTTATAACAGCTATAAGCTCAAAAGAGTATATTATTCGGCCTACGTCCCTGTGTCAAACCATCCGAATCTTCCTGCAATCATCAAGCCGCCCCTTTTGCGGGAACACCGGCTTTATCAGGCAGATTGGCTGCTCCGGTTTTATGGTTTTAACTCCGGTGAATTGTTAAATGAAGAAAACCCGAACTTCGATGAGCTATTGGATCCAAAGAGCGGTTGGGCTATCAGGAACCTTGATACGTTCCCCGTAGAAGTCAACAAAGCGGATTATTATACATTATTGAGAGTACCCGGAATAGGAGTCAAATCTGCTCAACGGATAGTTCAGGGGAGGAGGGTATCCATGCTTGACTTTGATGACCTAAAAAAACTCGGAATAGTCCTAAAACGGGCAAAATACTTCATTACCTGTAAAGGCAGGTATTTTCCCCAAAAAAGCATTCCTACCAATCCGGTATCCATAAAGAACAGATTGTTACTGGAGGATAATATAAGGGATCATGAAAATGTAGAGCAGTTGTCTCTCTTTTCACTTTTCCCGGACATTATGGCTGCTGAACTACACATGTCGAGAATTACAGGTGTATTATAATGCTGTATTATAACAAGATTTCAATGAGGGTTTTTGCACACTTGCAAAAACCTACCCGAGCGTTTCAACAAGGCGAGAGATATACTCACCGCATGTTGGAAAGTCAAATCGGTACCCAACACTTATAGAAAGGGGGACATCTTTTTGCCTTGTTATATTTACGATGGCAGCTTTGACGGGCTTTTGACAGCCATATATGATGCATACTACAATAAAGATTTTCCGGAACAGATAGTTTCCCGTGATAATTTCATAGACAACTTTTTGATAACTAAGGTATACATCCAGACAGATGAAGAAAAGTCAAAAAAAGTCCATGATGCCATACTTCAAAAAATATCAAGGCATGCAATGTCAGGTATTATGTATGCTTATTTATCGGAGCACGAAAATGCAGGAATATATATATTAGAATATCTGCGTTTTGGCTTCAAAACCGGAAGAATTGTAGATTCTTATCTTGCCGATGACAGGGTAAACAACATAAATAGATTGGTAACAAAGGTTACAAGGGAAAAACATCTGTTGTCAGGAATTATAAGGTTCAGGCTGCTGCAGAATAACATTTATTACGCTCCTATAGAGCCTCAGTATAATACAACATGCCTTTTGGGAAAGCACTTTGCTGAAAGGATGTCTGATCAGATATTTGTTATACATGATGTGAAAAGAAGCTACGGGGTCTTCTACGACAAGAATAAATGGTTCATGAGCGATATAAGTATAAAAGAAGACATTGTCTTCCATGAAAACGAACTGTTTTATCAGGAGCTTTGGAAACATTATTTCGATTATACAACTATAAAAAGCAGAATAAATCCAAAGCTCCAGTCAAATCATATGCCTAAAAGGTATTGGAAGTATTTAATTGAAATGAAGTAATCATTTTATGGTTAATGCATTATTGTTTTTGTCCATAATCATTTTTGTATTTACTTTTCCAATCCCGACTTTTTCGACCCATGCCGACAGAGTATCCAGCGCCGCTTCAAGGTCTTTATGCCTTACAGGGTCTACCGACTCAATAACAAGTATTGCATTCTTTGTATCTTCGGTAAGCATCGTTCTCTGTCCATCCCTCCAATTCCAGCATCGGCACACGGCTCCTTCATCATCTAAATAGCAGATTTCTCCGGGAAGAGTGTAATCAATTTCCTCATCCCCTAAAGCAAGAAACGTATCACCCCCATTTGTAACTGTCAGCCTAAGATCCCCTTTGAATGTATCAATATCCTCCATACCACAGGGTAAAGCGAATTGAAGCGAAATCCCATTATAAATATCCACCAGTGGGTTAATCATTCCCACCTCATTCCCTTTTTCAATGCGCTTAAGCAAAGCTTCGATGGAGGATCTTGCACCTTTTTTTGTTTTGAATTTAGAAAATGCATCTCTCCATACGGATATTACCCTGTTTTGACTCAGTACAGGTTCCGTTAAATACTTTTTAGCTTCCTGATTTGATTTTTCAAGGAATTCAACAATACCACCCCGGAACTCTTTGCATCCTTCCTCAGTGTTGTCTATTCCGCTAATCAATAATACACCAATCTCACATTCCGGGAAGATATCCCAAAAAGGCTGTTCAATTATAAACCTGCTCATTTTTCTCCTCCGTTCTTTTTCCATAACCTATGTTAATCACCGAAAAGTGTTTTTTTATTGTATAGGAAAGTATAACTTTCCTATACAATAAAAACCCTTGATTTTACTGCCCGTGCCAGAATTTCCTTCGGAAAAGGCACATGGGCTTCAAATGCGGCCACAGCCGCCTTTGTTCATTTTTTACTTAGTGATAAATCCTTAAATTGAACTGGTATAAGTAGAACATTCGCTGATTATATTATATCCCACTGCCAATATAAATTGAATATCTAATGTAATAACCATGTTACTCCACATTACATTTTCAAGTAATATTATTTTTATACGGACATTTTTGTCTCTTTGCATTAATTGTTGATTATCAAAGCCCCTTTATATATTTTTACATCTACTTACACATTTCCCGTGAAGGTAAGGTATAAAAGCACTGAGTTCAATACAATAATTATGAAAGTAATTAACCAGCCAATTGATTTTACCCACGTCTTGTTGACAAACTCGCCCATTAACTTTTTTCTGCTTGTAATGATGAGCAAAGGGATTATTGCTGCAGGGAGTGCAAAACTTAAACTAACCTGACTTAATACCAATGCCTTCATAGGATTTACTCCGGCAACAATAACAAGAACACCGGGAAGCATAGTGATTATCCTTCTTAAGTTTATAGGCATTTTGAAATCTACAAAACCATCCATAACCGTTTCTCCTGCCATAGCACCTACAGCGGATGATGAGAATCCTGATGCAAGCAGCGCAACTCCAAAGGCACCGCTGGATAGTGCTCCCATAAGAGGCTCAAGAGACCTGTGTGCAACTTCTATTGAGTCAACTATCAATCCCCTGCTGAAAAATACTGACGCTGAAACCACTACCATTGCAGCATTTACAATAAATGCAATGTTCATGGCGATAACAACATCCAACTTTTCCATATACAGATGTTTCCTCTTCTCTTCTAATGTCAGTCCCTCGTTACGGCACTGAACAAGCTCCGAATGAAGGTATATTACATGGGGCATTACAGTAGCCCCCAGCATGCCCGCAGCAATTAATACCGCATGTCCGTCCGGTAGTGAAGGGATTAATGTATGAAGTGCTACTTGCGGCCAATCAGGCTTAGCAAGAAACAATTCTATAGCATATGCACCACATATTACTGCAACAAGCACTGTAATAACAATTTCAACCACTCTTTGACCGTATTTTTGTAAATAGATGATTGCAAATGTTACAATTGCAGTCAATATAACGGAATGCAATAAGGGAATGCCAAACAGCAGATAAAAACCTAATACTCCTCCCAGGAATTCTGCCATCGTAGTTGCCATAGCTGCGATTGCTGCTACGAAATAAAAAAACCAGTTCATTCTCTTTGAAAATACTTCCTTGCACATTTGTGTAAGATTTTTCCCGGTAGCTATTCCAAGTTTAGCAGACATAACCTGCAGGAATATGGCCATTAAGTTACTCCACAGAATAACCCACACAAGATTATAATTAAATATTGCCCCTCCGCTAATATTAGTAGCAAAGTTACCCGGGTCAATATAAGCAACACTCACAATAAAAGCAGGTCCTAAAAATTTCAACAGTTGCTTAAACCTTTTAATTATGCTCAAGGTATTATTCGCTCCTGTTCCTATAAGTACAAGACTATTTGGTTTATCCATGACTCTTTCACTATCCATTAACAAGTACCCCCTTTACCTATACCAATTACCTATATGTTTTGCACTAAACTTTTTACATTAAATTCGTAATGTGCAAAACATTTTCCTTGATTCATATGTTGCGAAAAGTACATTGTTAATACTACAAAAGTAGACGCTTCAACTACTTTTGTAATGATATATCTTTTTCGCAACATATATATGTACCAAATTATTATCGGGGGTAAAAAGTCTTAGCCTCGACTAAGTTTTTTTACCTTATACAGATTATGAATACTATTATAAAAAAGTTACACAGTAGTAATTTTTTAATTTACCCCTGCATAAAATTTATAGGAATCCATTAACCTTAAAATCTTGTTATGAAGCTGGTGAAAAGTTATGGATAATAATGATTTTCGTACATTTAGTGAATATATGAGGAAGGAAGATAACTCCCTTACAGCATCTATGGAGGATTATCTTGAAATGATATACAGATTATCTATAAACACAGGATTTACAAGAATTCATGAATTATCAGATGCTCTTAATGTCCAGCCCCCATCTGCTACTAAAATGGTACAGAAATTGGGTGAACTGAACCTCTTAAAATATGAAAAGTATGGTTTTATAATGCTTGAAGAAAGAGGGGAAAAAGTGGGCAAAGCACTACTAAAACGCCATAATACTATTGAAGCACTTTTAAAAATATTAGGTGTTTCTGAAAAAGTAATTCTGGCAGAAACTGAAAAAGTTGAGCATACATTAAGTGATGAAACGATCAAATGTTTGGAAGAATATATAGATTTCATTAAAGACAATCCTGAAGTAGTTATTAGATTTAATGCTTATAGAAGTGTCAAAGAGGCTGATAACAAAGTTCCCCATGAAATCAAAAAAGTTTCAAGCATTGAGGAATAGGCTTTATATAAGGCTTTTTATTCTTTTTCCATACGGTAAAGCGAATTGAAGCGAAATTCCATTCTAAATATCTACCAGCGGGTTAATCACTCCCACTTCATTTCCTTTTTCTATGCGCTTAAGCAAGGCTTCAATGGAGGATCTTGCCCCTTTTTTTGTTTTGAATTTCGAGAATGCATCTCTCCATACGGATATTACCCTGTTTTGGCTTAAAACAGGTTCCGTTAAATACTTCTTCGCTTCTTGATTTGATTTTTCAAGGAATTCAACAATATCACCCCGGAACTCTTTGCATCCTTCCTCAGTATTGTCTATACCGTTTATTAACAGCACACCGATCTGACATTCGGGGAAGATATCCCAGAAAGGTTGTTCAATTGTAAATCTTCTCATGTTTTCCTCCTCCTTCTATTTTTATCGCATTAGAAGAATAATGTGTCTTTCCAGAATACAAATTAAATTTTACAAACTTCGTTTCTTTAAATATGCTCCTATATAATATGATGCAAACATAAGTAAAAACCCCACTATATAAACTGTCCAGAGGTAAGGTGACCAAAAAGTAAAACTAAAAGACAAATTAATAAGTGGTAAGTAAAAAAACTGGGTAGAAATACCTACTATATTGAACCAATATTGACCTAGTATAATTTCTTGAAATAAATTTAGTAAAAGCACTAGAAAGGCTGGAAGGTTTACAATCATAGCTGATTCTACTGATGTTTTCCCAAATTCACAAGTCTTGAAACCAATGAACCCCCAGATAACAAGGCTCAAAACACCTATTAACTTATATGGTAAATTGAAATTTGGATTTTGCATCATTATTGCATTCATTATAAAACCTAAAATAAATGGTATTAATCCTATCAAAAATAATTTAAATCTTCTCATTCTAACATCCTTTCTTCATTTTTTCACCGTAGAGTTACATATATCTACTTATGTACGCAATATTAATTCATAGAAACCCCATCTTTCTTATTATTGAAAGATTATTGAAACAATAGGCAAAAGTATCGGAACTACAAAAGTAAGAATCATTCCAGTCAATAATGTAACTAAGCTTAATCTTATACCTACAAATTTTGTTATTGGCGCAAGCATCGTATCCATATTCCCCGCTGCACCTCCGGCAATCAATGCTCCCGGACTTATTTTAATTAACAGCGGCATTGTAAGAACAGTAAGAAATTCACGCATTATATTTACTATAAAACCATAAGTACCTATTTCTATGCCGTACTGTTGTGTCATGTAGGCACCGGTTATGCTATAAAAACTCATACCTGATGCTGCTGTTGTCGAAATATATAACGGCAACCTTAGTATAATTCCTGAAACTATACCTCCAATTAAACTTCCAAATAAGATTGCAGTGGGTATCAAAATAATTTTAAATCCGATAAGTTTTAAATACACAAATACTTCCTTGTTTGCTCCCTGAGAAATACCTACGCAAATATACAAAACTATTAATGCTATAGTAAAAAAGAAATCAGTAACCGAAGGGGTTATTATAGACCTTAGAAGTACACCTGCTGTAAGTCCTATAATTATACTAACAGGTGTCGCTGCTCGGCATGTTTGACCGCAACTTGCTCACAATCCATGACCGCCACTTTTGCTCATTAACCCTGTCCGGGATTGTTGCCGGACAGGGTCTTTAATCACCAACTGAATTCTTCCTCAATAATAAGCCTTATCATATGGTCATCTATCAATTTAACCTGCCTTTGAGCTGCATGCATCAGACTGGCTGTACATACCTTGTTTATCTTTCTTGCTACTCCATGGGCATATTCGTAGATTTCATTAACTGCCTTATCGGTAAATATGTCTCGTGTTTCTCCTGCATATTCAAGATGCTTTTTTATGTACTCTCCGGTTTGCTGCCGGTCATAGGCCGACAAGTGATACCGGATATCTATACGCTGGCATATTGCTTCATATATCTGCTTTTTCAATACATCCTTCAGCTCACTCTGCCCAACCAGTATTAAGCTCATTGGGTTGTACGAATCCATTTTTGAGTTTAGCAGGAATCTCACTTCTTCAAGCATTTCTCTCGTTAGCAAGTGAGCCTCATCTACAATAATTACCGGTATTTTCTTGTGTATCTCTATCAGGTTTGTTAACTCCCGTGTCAGCTGCCTTTTGGCATCGCTCCGGTAAAACTTAGCTTCACATCCAAGCTGGTTCAATACTTCCCAATAAAAGTTCCTCGGCGTTAATGCTGAATCACTGATATACATTACTCTATACCGGTTGTTATCCAAATTACTGACCAATTTCCTGATTGCTGTCGTTTTACCTGATCCCACATCTCCTGTTACCACGGCAAATAGCCGGTTCCTTGCTACGTATTCAAGCCTTCCGCATAATTCCTCTATTTCAACTGTATTAAGCAGCTCATTCTCTGGTATATCACGGGTAAAGGGTGTTTTTGTGAGGTTGAAATATTGCTCAAACATTCCCTTCACCGCCCTTCATACTCCTGAAGGATAATGCTCCCAATCTCTGTTTCTGCCTTTCTGCATTCTCTTTTTCATATATTTTCAACAGCCTTGAGCGGCTCACTTTAGCAGCAGCTTCCGTTTTTTCCATTCTGCCACAGTATTCCCCGATCTTTAGCGGCTCTACTGTCCTACGCTTTTCTCCGCTGTACCATACTTCTACATGGCTTGTATCAAAGGGATCATACCGGACATCTACTTTTTTCCCTATATATTCTATCCCTGCTTCGTACTCTACTCCATTTAGCTTGAAGCAGCCAGTATTGTCTACCTTTCGTGTATCCTCCCACAAGAATGCATCATGGCATTCTTCCGGCGTTGCAAACCGAACTCTC
Source organism: Clostridiaceae bacterium (assembly GCA_028697435.1). GTDB lineage: Bacteria > Bacillota > Clostridia > Lutisporales > Lutisporaceae > BRH-c25. The sequence continues at coordinate 1,762 of JAQVFD010000041.1, read as the reverse complement.
TTCGGATCTCCTGTATAGGCTTGCATAGGGCTTTGCCCTTTAAGACTGCTGTGTTCCCGGCTGTTGTAACCTTCGTCCAGCCATATCCTGAACTTTCGGTTCAGTTCCTCAAGACTCTTCGCTTTCTCAAGTGACAGCTCCTCCATGAATTCTTCCACTGTTTTATTGAACCGTTCAATTTTCCCTTTGCTTTCGGGTGAATATGCCTTTGTGTTCATATGCTTTATTCCAAGCTTTGCACAGGCTATCCTGAACCACCGGGATACAAATACTTTTCCGTTGTCAACGTATACGGCGTCAGGCTTCCCATATTTGAGTACCGCTTTCCTGAAGCAATCTTCCAGTATAGGCAGCCGTTGATTATCGTAAAACTCTGCATGACATACCAAACGGGTTGCATCATCTATGAAGGCTACCATGTAGGTCCGTTTCTTTCCGCCTTTTTCTGTCGGTATGTAGGGACCATACTTGATATCACTTTGCCAGAGCATATTTCTGCCGCTCTTTTGAAACCGCCGTGCTGCTAACATATTTACCTTCGTAAGTTTCAATTCGGCTGCTCCAAAGCCTCTATTCATTAGATGCCTGGATAATGTGCTGCGGGTTATTTCGCCTTTTCCTACAATACCTTCGCCTTCAAGGATATGTATTATCCTCTCTACGCTTCTTCCCGGAAGCTCCTGCTTTAAAGATATTGCATAATCCAAAGCTTCCCCAGATATCGCTTTAAGCTGTCCAGCATCATTTCTTTCCTTCGGCTTCAATCCCTCATAACCATCTTCACGGTATGCAGCCAGGTATCGGCGAAGTGTCCTTTCGGATATCCCCTCCCTTTCAAGTATCTCGCACCGGATTCTTCTCTTTTCTGCTGCATCCAGCTCCGGTATCAATAGAGGAGCGATCATTTCATGCCGTTTTAAGGCAGCTTCCATCATTGAGTTGTTTGCCATTTTCATCCCTCCGATAGTTTTTCCTTCATCCTATCAGAGAGACCTTCCGGCCATCCACTTAATCTCTGTGGGAAATCCTTTACAAAGTTACACCTGTCCAATGAGAAGACAGCCATATGTTTGCTTCTCCCATGACAAACCCGCCGGAGTCTATACGTGGAAATGCTTCCAGTATATGCTCCAATAAATCAAATCCCTTAATCCCTGTAATCATAAGTTCATTTACTGTTTTACCAAATACCCTGTAAAGCAGAGAACGCAGTGCTCCTACTGCCTGTGGCAGTTTATCCTTATACTCCGCCCACCACCGTCTCACTGTCTGTATGCTTGCTTCACTCTCGACCTTCTCCGGTTTCAGCCCTTCTTCAATATCATTCAGTACAAGCTCTATATCATAGGCAGAATAATGCTTCCTTGGGCTGATAAAGTCTGGAATGACAGCATGAGTTTTATTACAGCTGTTACATTTAACCCTTTGTATCGGAATATATTCTATGGTATCAGCTAGGTGTACATGTCGCTCGTAACTGCCATGTGCTATTGTCCCTCCGCCGCAGCAAGGACATCTTAGTTCTAAGGCATCTAAATATCTTAAAAAATGGTTAAGATAAGTCTTAACACTTTGCCCCAAATATGCTATTATCATGTTGTCTAATGTGATAGGGCTTTGAGAGTTAAATGCTGGTAACATTTAACAAGAATCTCAAAGCTCTTTCCATATCCTCCCGAATTTACTTCAGTTTGATATTAACATATCTGTAAACGGTCATGCAACTTGAGCAATCCTTTGGCACTTAAAGTGGGTAGTAACA
>JAQVFD010000040.1 GCA_028697435.1 Clostridiaceae bacterium | reverse complement strand
ATTTAGTGGTGGTGTTTAATAGAGCTTATTTTATCTGAGTATAAAAACATTACACCAAGAAATGGTAGCTATTCGAATGAACCATTACTACAAAAACAAGCTTACCATGAGAAGTTCATATCGTTATAGTACCTCAAAGCTTTTGCAGTGATGTACCCCGCTAAATGACGCCTAATCCTATAGTGCGGGAACTGCATCATAGCCTTCTATTCAATGTCGTGGAATGTAACGCGAAACTGGTTGGACAATAATTAAGAAGCTTCCAATCCAGAACAGAATAATTAAAGGTTTTCTCACATAAGGGATCAAAATGCCGCCCTGTGAGAATGGAACAATTTCGGAACACTTTATAACAATATCCTCAGCAGGAAGGGATTTAATCAACATTTCTTTCTCTAATAGTGAAGTCATCGGAATCTCAATGCCTGAGATTACTACACTGGAGCTGTCCGGATTACACATGGTGACTTCCTCTCTGTCCAAGGCGGAAGATCCAATCGAACCAATAACCAGCAGCAATACTCCTAAATGGGCTAGATAGTATTTCCAGCTTCTTGTTTTAAATCCGCTGATGAGCCATAAAGAAAGTGGCATAAGACAAAACCATATCAAAAGAATCCACCAGAACCTGAGCGACCTCGAAAGTACTATAATGCCAATAGTAAAAACAGTGCTGACTGCTATCATTAAAATATTCCGACGCTTTAGGGATTCCAAGTCCCATACAAGCAGCAAGGTAACGTAAATTAGTGTAAATACAACGCTGATAGCGGTATAATAAGCAACAGGTGTTTCAATATGTAAAATAATAGGTGCTATAGTTCCGAAAAAAACTAATGCAGCATAGACATAAAGGCTATGAGTGATCAGCCGTTTGTCATACAAAGAAAAACTGTTTTTTATCCTTTTATCATACTGCTTTCTGAATTTAGTAAAAGAAAGGTATAGAGCAGCCCCCAGTATAATAAAAAAAATAATCCCTGTTACTATGATATTCCCATCTGCGTAGGCATGGGCCGATTGATCCTTTAATATACCGCTTCGAGCAAGAAATACACCCAAACATGCAATGGAAAAGGGTATAATGCAGACAGATGGCTTATGATACTCTCTTGCATGCAGGTATGCACAAATCACGAGCCAAGGTACAAAAGCTGCATTTTCAATGGGGTCCCAAGCCCAATATCCACCCCAGCCCAAGGCTCGATATGCCCATATGCTTCCCGAGAGGATTCCGGCCCCCAAGAAAAGCCAACTAACCCGAAGCCACAGAAGTATTCGGTCTGTGACATTTTTGCTGATCTTTTGGGTCAATGTTGCTGATAGAGAGAATAAAAGAGCCATAGCACTATAAGAAATAAACACCAGTGGCGGATGTACAACCATCCAGGGATCTTTGAGAGCTTCATTCAAACCCAAGCCGTCAGCAGGGACAATCGAATTCTTTGCAAATGGATTAGTAATAAAACACATCAGTAAAACACAAGAAGTGATTGAAGCGTAGATTCCAAACGCCCAATTCACACCTTTACCTTTCATTTGCAGCAGAAAAAAGCCCATAATGCTTAAAATGAGAGCCCATAGCAAAAATGAACCTTCCTGTCCCGACCAAAGAGACGAAATTTTATAAATCAGTTCAGTTTCACTATTACTATGACTGTACACATATTTATATTCAAACCTTGATAAAACCAACAAATTTATCATCCGTCCCACGTCATATACCACAATTATAGCAGCCAAAAGCCACGCTAAACGTGTAAGCGTTTCTCCACGTTTGGGAAAGACCGGTATAAATGATAGAATCGCACATAAAGCGCACAAGCAAGATGCAACTAGTAAAATTATATTTTCCATGTCAATTATTTCTCCTAACTAGAACTACTATTTGGCAGGTACTGTCTCATGTATCTTTCCTGTTCCTTCATGACAAACAGTGCATTTGTCTATAAAATTCGGGTATCCCAATAATTGAATGGGCAAAAGATTGTCTTTTAGATTGGCTGATTTCCATTCGGCGTGAGTACCATTATGACAAGACTCACAAAGAATAAATCCATTCATTTCAGCATTTGAGTTATTATTTAAGTAAGAATTTCGGTAGAGTTGACCTGTATTTACGCTATATTTCTCACCATGACAATTACTGCAGTCGGGCTCCTGCAGCCATGCCTGACGGCCTTGGACTTGAGTACTTGCTATTTTCTCCATATCTCCGTGGCATTTGGAATTCACACAGGATACCCCTTCAGCAAACATTACTCCACGGTAACATCGGGAAACAGACCCCGGATGGCAGCTGTAGCACTCAGGCTCTATATCACTCTGTGCCATCTTGTTCGCATGAAACCCGTGTATGGCCTGTGACAGAGGGAGTATCCCGGATTTTCCTGCCGAATCAAGTATATTATCCTGATGGCAATCTGCACATTTATGTCTTTGGCCTTTTGATAATTCTGCAACCAACTGTGTTTTTGACAATTCATCATGAGCTTTTAGAATATTCAAATCCGTGTCTGAAGTGCCATGGCATTTGCTGCAATTCATTTCATTTGAAACCGGCACTACAACGTTGTCTGTTTTGGCCAACTCCTTTCCTGTTTTACTGTCCGTTACACGGATCATGGCAAGCTGATAAGGATTCAATTCTGTGCTTCCATCATTGAAAGGAGTAACAGGTATTGCTGTGGCCTCGTAATACATTCCATCCTTTGAAAGCTTCATTTTACCTGATAAACCATTTCCGGTAATGCCGATATCCGGTGCAATATCATAACCATAATCCTTACTGTATTCCCAAAAATCTATTTTATTTGCGGAAGTTGTATTATTGATAATCTGATAGAAGACTTCTATGCCTGAATTGATTAGTCTCGCCTCCTTCCCTTCATTGAGGAATACCTGCAGCTTGAGGTTGTTGCCAGGAGGCAGAATAAGGTACTTTGAATAGTCAGGTTGATAGCAGTGCATTCCCGTATCATTAGCTGCAAGAATCACATACTTGTTATTTTGCTGAAGCGTAGATGTTGATATGTCCTTCGAAAAATAGTTTATAAAGAAGCAGATAATCGCAATAGAGATCAAGCAGCAAACGACTGCCATAACGGCGTGTCTTCGCTTAATTACAATTACATTGAGTTTATTGATCATCTGTCACACCTCCATTTTGGTTCTTCATAATTAGTATTCAAACAGACGTTATAATATTAATTTAGATTTCATGAGTTTAAGAATAGAGGTGCCAGGTACGACACATAGATACTTATCGATGAAGCATTCTACAATAAGTGCTAAATTGTCGTGCCTGGCACCATGACTCTCCCATACGATACCGCCGTTGCTATCGTACAAAATCCAATAAGAACCTATCATTATAATAGCGTTTGACATAGATGGAAACATATGCTAAACTAATATTAGCTTATAAACGATATTGTTTATTTAAGCATCCAGTATCTTTACGCAGATGTGGAATACGGCTAATATAATTCGCGCTAATATTTCTGTATTCTTGCGTCTGCAAGTACAGAAATTTTTATTTTAAAGGAGATTTGGTATGAAAGAATTTGTCTTATCAGCAAAATCATTTAAAAGAATGGATGACCCTCGGGACAAAAATAGCGAACGCACTAAATATGTCTGTTATATTCAGGCTTGTAGCATTCCGCAAGAATTTGACGAATGGATGGAAACAAATCCACGTGAACAAAAAATGTCTACAAACGTAGCAGACAAAATTAAAGAAAGTTTAGCTGAAAACCCATTTTTTCACGAATTAAATAGGGGTATACTAATGTCTGCTCAAGATGTTTCCTATGATAATCGAACAGGAGAAGTTAAAATTGTTCTAGATGATCCTACGATTCATGGTAATATTGATGGTGGGCATACTTTACGGGCTATTTTAGATGCAAAAATAGGTAATACCCTTTCGCTTGATCAATATGTTTTTTTTGAAATATTTACGGGCATAGATTCGCCTGTAGAGCTTGCTGCAGCAAGAAATACTTCAGTGCAAGTTGATTTAAAATCGATTGCTGAATTAGAAAAAAGTTTTGATGTAATAAAAGAAGTCTTATCCCCACTTCCATTTGCCGAACGTGTTCAATATAAGATGAATGAACATTATCAAAATGATAAAAACGCTGAAAAAGTATCCGTAATTGATATACGAGAAATTATTGCTATAATTATTATGTTCAGCCAATCAATATATCCATATAAAACTTCAACCGGCACTTTATCTGAGACCCAACCCATACAATGTTATTCAGGGAAAGAAGCGAGCCTCCGAAAATTCCTTAATTTAGGAAGCACAATTGAAACAGCGCAGAAAAAGAATAGAGAAAAAATGATAAAAAATATGTCTCCAATTCTTAAAGATATTTTTAGCTTATGGGAAGTTATAGAATCTAGTTTCGCCTCAAAAGCTGGAGATACTGGTCGTAGATATGGTACTCGAAAGTATTCAAAATATAACAATGGAAACATTGTTGGACATTCTATGTTAGAAAAAAAACAATTACAATATATAGTCCCAAAAGGAATCATGTACCCACTTGTTGGCTCCTTTAGAGCACTAGTACAAGTAGATGCCGAAACAGGTAGATATCACTGGAAAAAAAACCCAATGACAGTTTGGGAAGAAATTGGTGCAAAATTGGTTGCAACTATTCTTGATGAAAAGGTTGAAAACCCAGATGTAATTGCGAAGAACGGTAACTTGTGGAGCAATCTATTTAAAGAAGTATATATTTATGGATATTTAGATTAATTCAATGAGTAAGAGGGGCGCGAACCTCTTGCTTGTTGTAAAAAATATAACTTTTTTTATTGGGTCAAATGTTTATTGGTAAAAAAATGCTTTTTGCTAATTATGAATTATTGCCATTCAATCCTTGAAGTTAAACCCCATATTACTTTGGGAGTGATATATAATGTTATCAACTAAAGAAAAGGCGTACTTAGCAGGTATTATAGATGGCGAGGGAAGTATAATGCTAATTAAGTTTCATAAAAACCAGCATCCCTCTCCTTGTATAAGTATTGCATCTACCTCACTTGAGTTACTCAACTGGATAAAAGACATAACCGGATAAAAAAAAATAAAAACAAAGAAAAATTAAAATACAATCAAGACTAAAGATTCATATACATATATAGTAAAATATAATGATGCGATTAAACTGCTCAATGACATCGCCCCTTATTTAGTAATATCTCAAAAGAAACAAAGAACAGAGCTTATTTTATCTGAGTATAAATATATCACACCAAGAAATGGCAGATATTCAAGTAAGCTATTACAACAAAAACAGGCTTTCTATGAAAAGTTCATATCATTATAAACGACACAAAAGCCTATGATTGCACTCAATCACAGACTTTCCTATGTAAATCTATATTATTTTTGGTGGAGGCGAGGGGACGCCTGTATCCATTGTTTCCAATGGTGCTGACTATATCTTGAACTTCTGTCGAAGTCCTCCGGCGTGTTATGAAAGTCTTAGTATCGTTTGCGACTTCCATCCTAGTACATCCTTGTAGTGCCTCGTAACGTATATCCCTTCTAGAGCATGCGAGGCACTGAATCAATGTTGTGCTTATTAACACCATGAAAGTTCAGAAATTTGTTGTGTTAATAAGCACTAGTGCCTGAACTTTTATGTTTCACATAAAAGTTTTGCACTTATATGACTAAATCCCTATAGTTGCAACATTTCATTTGTTGCAACTATTACGGGTTATGTCACTAGGATGCCTATGAGTCGATACAGGGCTGCCGGATTGCTCCGCATACCCCTCGGTATTGCCGTCGTCTTATTCGTTACGGTTTCACCGATAAAGCCGGATTGTCACTTGCAGCTCACACTGCAAGGCGACTCTTCTGAATCGAACCCCTGTCCGAAAGCATCTTGGTCACAGCTTCTCCGAGCGCAGTCTGTAGTTTGACATTCCCTCTACTGCACGCCCACAGACAGGCTTACAGCTTCAGTAGCTTCATAATGCGTCAGTTGCCTCAAAGCTTTGGCAGTGACGTACCCCGCTAAATGACGCCCAATCCTATAGTGCGGGAACTAAAGGTTGAACGAGCAGCCCTTAGGCTGCTAATGCAAAATTATCTTCTGCGTTTAAATTTAAGTTTCCAGCTTTTTTAAGTGCCTCTGGGACCACTGCTCGCTGCCACGGCCTCAACTACCCCCGTCGAAACCATTACGCCCCCAAATTTAATAATCTTTTCCTCTGAACTGTCTTTCCATTTCTCTTTTTGCATCCCGTTCTGCGATGTCGTGACGCTTATCACGAAGCTCTTTACCTTTTGCGACTGCAAGCTGGATCTTCACCAGGCTGCCTTTAAGGTAAATGGAAAGCGGTATAAGTGTATAACCCTTTTGCTGAACATATCCTATCAGCTTGTTTATTTCATATTTATGCAAAAGCAGTTTTCTTGTCCTAACGGGATCTTTATTGAAAATATTACCTTGCTCATATGGGCTTATGTGCATATTATAAACATAAACCTGGCCTTTATCTATTGCAGCATAGCTGTCCTTCAGGTTAACGCTGCCCTTCCTGATAGACTTTACTTCTGTACCCGAAAGCTCAATACCGGCTTCATAGGTGTCTTCAATAAAGTATTCGTGTCTCGCCTTTTTATTATGTGCAATTGTCTTAATGCTGCCTTGTGCCATTTTACCCCAACTCTACAAAGTATTACGCTTTTTATATGCAATTTGCATTCATTTAAAATAAAGCGTGCATTTATATTATATCATCCTCCTTATTTGAGTCAACTTATATATTGTAATGAAATACAACTGTAATATCAATAGTAATAATTGTCACATATAATTAAACCAATGAAAAATCAATTGTTCTATTGGCAATATCTGCATTTAAAACTTTTATCCGAACGCTATCGCCTATTCTGAAGGTTCTTCTCCGCCTTTCGCCGATGAGCATGTAATGCATCTCGTCAAACTGGTAATAATCATCCTCCATGTTGCTCATGTGTACCAGGCCTTCAATAGTGTTTTCCAATTCAACAAACATTCCAAAGGAAGTGACACCGGAAATTATTCCGTCATATTCCTCGCCAATCTTGTCTTTCATATATTCTGCCTTTTTAAGGTCTTCTAATTCTCTCTCGGCTTCATCCGCCGCCCGCTCTCTGATGGAGGATTGTCCTGCAATATCCTCAATTATTGAATAATAGTGCTTCAACCTCTTTTCATTGAGCTTTCCGTGTATATCTTCCTTAATAATCCTGTGGATCATCAAGTCAGGATACCTTCTTATGGGAGATGTGAAGTGGCAATAATATTTTGCAGCAAGACCGAAATGTCCCATACTTTCCGAAGTATATCTCGCTTTTTTCAGAGAACGCAGCATCAGTGTATTTATTATCCGCTCCTCTTTGCTTCCTTTTATCTGATCGGTAAGCTGCTGCAGCGCTTTTGGATGTATCTCCGCAATTCCTTTCAGGTGATATCCGAAGTTAAATATAAATTCGTTAAAAGCCTGAAGCTTTTCTGCATCCGGGTCCTCATGGACTCTGTAAATAAAAGGTGTCTCCTTCCAATACATATGCTCTGCCACCGTTTCATTGCAAACCAACATAAATTCCTCAATTATTCTTTCGGATATTCCCCTTTCGTATGGCTTTATTTCTATAGGCTTGCCCTTTTCATCCAGTATAATTTTCGTTTCCTCAAACTCAAAGTTTATGCTTCCTCTCAAACGTCTCTTTTTATTCAGTATCTGCATGAGCTCTTCCATCTGTTTAAAGGTATTTAAAAGGCTGCCATATCTTTCTGCGAGCACCGGATCACTGTCTGCAAGAATCTTATTTACATTTTCATAGGTCATTCTTTCCTTAGTTTTTATCACGCTTTCATAAATCTCATATTTCTTTACCTTTCCCTTCCTGTCTATTTCCATGTCACAGCTCAAAGTAAGCCTATCCAACTGGGGGTTCAGACTACAGATACCGTTAGAAAGTCTTTTTGGCAGCATAGGCACCACTCTGTCAATCAGATATACGCTTGTTCCTCTTTTTATTGCTTCCTTGTCCAAATATGAATTTTCAAACACATATTGGCTTACATCCGCTATATGTACTCCCAGTAAATAATCTCCATCAGGCAGTATCTCCAGTGATACGGCATCATCCAGGTCCTTTGCGTCCTCTCCGTCTATTGTAATAATGACCTTGTCTCTTAGATCCCTTCTTTTAGTAATATCTTCTTGAGACACAGCTTCAGGGATTTTTTCAGACTGTTTTTCTACTTCCGACGGAAATTCCTCCGGAAGATTATGCCCTCTTATTATTGATAAAATATCAGTACCGGTATCATCCTTATGCCCCAATAGTTCAACTATAACTCCCTCAGGATTTCTCCTGGCCTCCGGCCACCTGGTAATCTCCACAACAACCTTATATCCTTCTTTTGCACCCTTGAAGTCGGATTTGGATACAAAAATATCCTGATATATCCTTTGATCATCAGGTATCACAAAGCCAAAGCCCTTGCCGCTTTCAAAGGTTCCTACGATTTTGGCATTTGCCCTTTTCAGTATTCTAATAACCTCGCCCTCGCTCTTCTTGGTACCTAACTCACCTGCCGTAAGCCTTACAATTACTCTGTCATCATTCATTGCGCCGTTGAGGTTTTCTGCAGGTATGAAGAGATCCCGATGGTCCTTGTTATCCGGAATAAGGAATCCAAAGCCCTTCTTATTACCTTGTATGCGTCCTACAACCATATTCATTTTTTCAGTTAAACCATATTTATTTTTCCTGGTTATTATTATGCTTCCTTCCTCCAGCAGAGAATTCAATACTCCATCCAATTCTGATACTTGGAGTGAATTATCCTGGAATGCCCGGATAAGCTCATTATGAGAAAGAGGTTTGTAAGCATCCTCCCTCATAAAGTCTAACAACTTATTCTTTAATTCTGTATTTATTTCTTTCTCCGTATTAATCAATGCTATCGCACCTCTCTCCTTTTCTATCTTCTTCTCCCGCAAATACCGATTTTCTCCTTATGAAATCATAAACCTCCTCAAAAACCCGTTCCTTTTCCTTGTCGCAGGTAATGATATGACCGCTTTTATGTAGATATACTATACTTTTATCCTTCGAACCGATATTGTTGTATATTATATTTGCACTTATCGGACTTACAGTTCTGTCACCGTAAGACTGCATAATAAGCACAGGCTTTTTTATTTGCCTCAGGTTTGATTTCACATACCTTATTAGCTTGAATAAGTGGCGTACTCCTTTTATATTAATATCAATTTTATCATACATTCCCATTACATAGGTGTTGAAATTTCTTCGGATAAAATCCATAGCAGCCTTTCTGCTAAGTATTTTTATTGGTGTTGAGAGTGCTGCGACGCCTTTGATATCATAGTTTCTTGCCAGATATAAGGATAGCAATCCTCCCATGGAAAATCCCACCGCAAAAACTTCATCACATTCCTGTTTCAGCAACCTGTATCCGGAAACAGCTTCATGGATCCAATCCCTATAACTGCATTTTTTCATATCCAGTTGTGCTGCACCATGCCCCTTTAAAAGGATTCCTCTTACTGTGTATCCTTTGTTTCTGAGGAATTCTCCTATCAGTCTCATTTCTGAGGGTGTCCCTGTAAATCCGTGAATAAGCAGCACCCCAGTATTATTGCCTTTAAAATAAAACCCTTCTGTACATTCGCTTCTGGTATTGTTCAAAAAAACATCTCCAAAGGTTATGAATTCAATATGTAATTATTATAAACATATTTTGTTCATAAAATTCACTCAAGCCTTTGCAGGACATACCATAACGTAATAATATTTAAAATTATTATTGCAGGTATTCCCATGGTGAATTCAAGATGCCTGGTCTTGTGGCGGAATAATTTCATCCCAAGGTATAAGCCTGCTCCCCCTCCTATAAGTCCCAAAGCAAAAATACTTACCTCTTTTATCCTCCATCTATTCCTTCGGGCCCTATATTTGTCTGCTCCCATAATCGCAAAGGCTGCTATATTTACAACTATAAGATAAATCATTATTGTTTTCATAAGACTCTCCCATGCAAGTTTGCAAAAAATCAGAGATGATATTACTACCATCTCTTTAATATTACATATTCTTCCGTATTATTAAATCTGAAACTACATGAATAATGGTGCGAATACCAATGCAACTATTGTCATTAGCTTAATAAGTATATTCATTGAAGGTCCTGCCGTATCCTTGAATGGATCTCCCACAGTATCACCAACAACTGCAGCTTTGTGTGCTTCACTGCCTTTTCCGCCCATCTGTCCGGATTCTATATACTTCTTAGCATTGTCCCATGCCCCACCTGCGTTCGACATCATTATTGCCATGAGAACTCCCGTAACAACAGCACCTGCAATTAATCCTCCAAGTGCGCCTTTGCCCAGGATCAAACCGGTAGCTACAGGAACAACTACAGCAAGAAGTCCCGGTATAATCATCTCTCTTAATGCAGCAGCAGTTGAAATATCAACGCACCTTGCATAATCCGGCTTCTCTGTACCTTCCATTATACCTGCCTTTTCTCTGAACTGTCTTCTTACCTCTTCAATCATCTGGTTAGCTGCTTTACCTACTGCTTCCATAGTAAGAGCCGCAAACAGGAAAGGCAGAACACCTCCGATAAATAATCCAACCATTACTTTAGGATCAAGTATATCTATTACTTTAAGACCAACAGCTTCTGAATAAGATACGAATAGTGCCAGGGCAGTCAATGCTGCTGAACCTATAGCAAAACCTTTTCCTATTGCAGCCGTCGTATTTCCAACTGAATCAAGCTTGTCTGTAATTTCTCTGACTGACTCAGGGAGACCGGCCATCTCCGCAATTCCCCCTGCATTATCTGCTATCGGTCCATATGCATCAACCGCAACCGTCATACCCGTTGTTGAAAGCATCCCTACTGCTGCAAGAGCTATACCATAAATGCCGGCAAAATGATATGCATACAGTACTGCAGCACATATAAAGATTATTGGTGCCACTGTAGAAAGCATACCTACTGCCAGACCGCCTATTATTGTAGTAGCAGCTCCCGTACCCGACTGTTGAGCTATTTTCTTAACATATTTATAATCAGAAGAAGTATAT
>JAQVFD010000303.1 GCA_028697435.1 Clostridiaceae bacterium | reverse complement strand
TGGCGAATACATCCAAACGGTTGCCTCCCCAGGATACTGAGGCAGGTTCTGAAGTCAGAACTCCACCAAGGGAACTCCAACCGCTCCAGCGGATTCCATTCCAGGTTCTGATCAGCAGTTCATTCCTCTGACCTCTTGCAAAAACTTCTAGGCGATTACTTCCGGTGGATGCTGCAGCCGGTGCAGAAGTTATCTGACCTCCGCCAAGATCCTCCCAAGCACTCCAGCGGGTTCCATCCCAATATTTATGCCAAAGAGACTGATTCTGTCCTCTCCCGAATACGTCTATTCTATTTCGTCCCCAGGATACTGCCGCAGGTGCCGAAGTCAACACTCCACCCAGGTCCTCCCAATCGCTCCATCGGACACCGTCCCAATACTTATGCCATAGGGACTGATTCTGTCCTCTGGCAAATACATCCAATCTATTTGCCTGCCAGGATGCAACTACAGGCTCAGAAGTAATGATGCCTCCAAGATCTTCCCATGGACTCCAACGGATACCATCCCAATATATGTGCCACAATGCTTGATTCTGACCTCTCGCAAATACATCTATCCTGTTTGGTCCCCAGGATACTGCCCCCGGACCTGTTGTAATAATCCCTCCAAGATCTTCCCAAGCACTCCAGCGGGCACCATTCCAGTATATATGCCACAATGCCTGGTTTTGCCCTCTTGCAAATACATCCAAGCGGTTAGGTTCCCAAGAAGCAACTGCAGGTGCGGAAGTCAATATCCCCCCAAGGTCTTCCCATTGACTCCAGCCTGTTTCCGGAACCATTTCAATATTTTCAAGGGTAAATTGAATAATATCACTCATAATTTGGTTGATACGGGCGTTAGGAACTCCATGCCGTCTCATTAGAGTAAATGCATAAGGGTTATCCCTTCGCAGTGCGTTCAGAAGTGCATTCGTTCTCTGTTCAATTGTTCCGCCATAATTATTTGCATTTCTCAAAACATATCTTACTGTATTTCTGAATATGTTACGCGTATCTGCAGGCCGTAGCCCATAACGCTGAAGTTCTGTATAGTGTCCTGCAAACCTCCTGTTGATAAGCGACATAATCCTGTTAATTTCCTGCGGTCTTTGCCTCATTCCCTCATAGTCATCATCATCTTCATCTTCATCTTCATCTTCAAAATACAGATTCTCGTAATCATCTTCCATCTCTCCCATTGAATTATAGAAGGGACAGATATAGAGCTGATTCATAGGGCACATGTAAGGATTCTTATTCAATTTGATTTCAATCTCCTTCCTATATATGTCATGAAAAAGATTTGACACGAAACATATACATTACCAAATCACTACATAATATGCAAAGGAAGACCGAATGGTTATTGTAATTTTTATGCAATAAAGAAGTTGCATTCAACTGAATGCAACTTCATCTTCGAACCTTACATAGTTTAGTATTTTACTTTCTCTAAACAGCCATAGTCCAACATAACCTTTATCAATTAATTTGCCTTGATGCTCAAGATTTTCAATAGGTGTGCTTATCAGCTCACTTGGTCTTTTTACTGACCTGGGATTAAGATTTCTATGAAGTATGAATCTCCACATTCCATCTTTGCCATCCTTATCAGAACCGTACTTTTTCTTGAGTGCTTTGATTCTTAATCCGTTTTTCATAATATTGTAAAGGCTGTAGATATTCTGTGGTGATACGGTACAAAGCAAATGGTTATAACCAAAATCCTTAACCATCGGTATAGCTTGCTGTAATGTCAAGCTCTGCAATGAGTTTCCCCTATATTCAGGATGTACAACCGTTGTTTCAAGATGAGCCACATTGATTAGTTCTTTCCTTGGTATCTTTATATCAATGCCAAGATTTTTTTCAGTATTTCCCGGAAATCCTACATATCTATAAGCTATCAGTTCTCCATCATTGTTGAATACGCCGATTACTTTCGCTCCCTGTTTCATATCATCAAACATTTCTTCATAGGAATCCATGTATAGCACCTGTTTATTAGGAAGCTGTTCATAGACATATTTCTGCAGCTCAACTACATCTCTAAGCTCTTCAATTTCTATAAGCCTCATGGTATATTCGTCTTTCTCTGTTCTTTCATCCTTGTGTTTAATTAGCTGTCCTGTCTTTAGCATCATCATATGTCTGCCTCCTTTCAAAACTCCATGGGCAACTATTGCTCTTTTTGCACAATCTGACAACTTGTGACATTCATACAAGTTGCTTGATTTGTTTATATAGTATCATAGGCAACTTGTACTTGTCAAGTAAGTTGTCAGATTTTTTTTGAAAAAAAGAACTGCCCTTCTCCCAAAGGACAGTTAACCTATAGACTTATTTGCAGTTAACCTATAGGTCGATTGACATATTTATTTACCTTATCAGAAATTTCAGCGTCATTTCCTACATAAAGTATAATATCATTAGCAAAAAATACCAGCTTTGGTCCCGGAGACAAATACAGATGTCCTGAACGGTTTATTCCAATTATTGTTGCTCCGGTATGATTCCAAAAACGTGCTTCACCTATTGTTTTTCCGATTAAATGGCTTTTTTTAGATACCTTTAACTCAAGAGGATAAATGATTCCGATGTTTCTGAGAATCATTGCCTGCTCTATTACCGTGTCAAGCCTTTCCATGACCGATTTTTCTATAT
>JAQVFD010000302.1 GCA_028697435.1 Clostridiaceae bacterium | reverse complement strand
GTCTTCGTTGGCGGCAAGAATATTCTTAATCATCGTTTTTCCCTCCGTTATCTTCAGGCAGCCTCCCGGCCAGCTGAGCCATCTTTTTTTCCTGTGTTTTTACACGACGTTCCAACTTCTTTATATCCTCTGATGGCGGCAATTCTTCAGGTTTTATGCCACGCTGACCAAGCATTGTACGGACAGAACGATTGTTTTGAATATGCTCATCTGTGATTGGCGTTTCACCATGCAGATCCTTTTCTTCAACATTGTAATTGGTCATTTCAGTCGCAAGATTCTTTGCTGCGATTGACAATGTGGGTAAAAAATCTGCCAAAGGGCGATTATCTTTCACACCAAGTATCGCCTTCATATCCTGTGTGGTGTGGCCACCAAATAGCGCACGGTCGCCCTTAGAACGAATGCGCCCAAACCCAGCATCATCAACACCGCGTTCATATATGTTTTGCGACAAACGTTTTTCGGATTCTTTCAGACGTCCACGGACTTCTGTCCGTTCGATAAAAGCGATGCGATCTTCAATTAATTCTTGCTTTCTTGTCTGGAAAGCAAAATAGCTTTGTGCAAATGCAATTTCTTCTTTTTTTGGATCGCCATTCTGAGCAATTAAATAGCAAGCATAACGAGTTAATATGTAGTCTTTTACTTCTCGCTTTGAACCACTACCTAACTGAACCAATTTCGTGACCTCACGAAAATGGTCTGATACTTCTATTCCTGTGGCTTGGCAGGAATCAACTGCGCGCGAAATTGCTTTATCAAAATTCTCCCATCGCTCATAGCCGAGTAAAGGCATAAGTTCTCTGGCAAACCAATATTCGATATTTCCATCTTCAATACTGTGAACAACAGTATCAAATTGCTGTTTTATCAACGCAATACGCTTTTTATCCATCACTCTGCCTCCGCAACATTCTTTTTTTCAGTGTTAACCGGCACGAATTCCATTATGTCTTCCACATTGACTCGCAGCGCGGAGCATATTTTAAGCAGCACATCCATGCTGACATTTTGGTGCTTTGACAGCTTCGCTACGGAGGACGAGCTAATTTTTGCCAGCACCTGCAAATCCTGCTTATTCATATCTCGGTCTATCAATAACTTCCACAGCTTTTTATAGCTTACAACCAGCATTGCTGCCACCTCCCATATCATACCACATAATAATTGACTTAATTATAGCAGGAAATCTTTGAGTTTACAATATAAGGTGTGTGAATTCAGAAATGATTTTTGAGATTGTTGCAAATTGCTCTGAAAAAAATCTTTACGAAAATCTTTACACGGCATCAACCAAACAGCGGCAAGCGGGCTCAGTCAAACAATAAATGGGCGAAAAAAAGACATAGCCGTAATCCAAGACTATGTCGGTTTTTTCAAGGATACTAAATCCTTATGTGAGGACAGCTTTCGGTGCTTTTTTTTTATTTTATCAGCCCTATCTCTCTTCCGACCTTTGCAAAGGCTGCTGCCGCTTCATCGAGATCTTCCTTCGTATGAGCAGCTGTCACTATTGTCCTTACTCTTGCCCCTCCCTTTGCAACTGTTGGGAATACTATGGCCTGGGCAAATACTCCTTCTTCGAAAAGTCTTTTGCTCAATTCCACAGCCTTTCTGTCATCTCCGGTTATTACAGGTGTAATAGGAGTTTCGCTCTTTCCTGTATTAAAGCCTAATTCATTGAGCTTTTTCTTGAAATAGTTAGCGTTATCCCACATTCTGTCTGTAAGCTCTGTACTTTCCGATAGTATGTTTATTGCTTCAATACAAGCTGCAGCTACTGCCGGTGGTGCCGCAGTACTGAAAAGGAATGGTCTTCCTCTGTGATTCAGCCAGTCTATCAGATTGCTTCTGCCGGCTACATATCCGCCTACAACACCTATAGCCTTAGAGAGAGTTCCTATCTGTACATCGATTCTGTCGCTCAATCCGAAGTGATGCGCAGAGCCCTGTCCGCTGTTTCCAAGCACCCCACTGGAATGTGCATCATCAACATAGGTAAGGCAACCGTACTTTTCTGCAAGTTCAACTATTTCAGGAAGCTTTGCTATATCACCGTCCATGCTGAAAACGCCGTCAGTAATGATAAGCTTTATGTTATAATTATCTTTCACTTCCTTAATTACTTTTTCCAGGTCTTCAATGTCGCTGTGCTTGTATCTGACTACATCAGCCTTGCTCAACCTGCAGCCATCTATAATGGAAGCGTGATTCAACTCATCGCTTATGATTACATCGCCTTTATCAACTATTCCGGGTATTGCTCCGGCATTTGCCGTAAAGCCTGACTGGAATACCAAAACAGCTTCTACATGTTTGAACTTGGCTAATTTTTCCTCCAGTTCTTCATGTATGGACATGGTACCTATTATTGTTCTTACCGCGCCGGCTCCCATTCCCCATTCATCAATAGCCTTTTTCCCGGCTTCTCTGAGTCTCGGGTGGTTGGCCAAACCCAGATAATTATTGGAGGAAAGATTTATTACCTTCTTTCCGTTTATTATGCTTCTGGGACCTGAGGGACTTTCCAATACCGGAAGTTTCCTATAGACGCCCTGCTCCTTGAGTTCATTAAGTCTTTGTGTGATAAAATCCAGATCATGTAAACCCATTATATTTACCTCCTCTTTCTTAAATAACTACTATATTAATTACCTTTTGATA
>JAQVFD010000039.1 GCA_028697435.1 Clostridiaceae bacterium | reverse complement strand
GCTGGATAAAAGGATTGCTGAGGCAGCCAGTGATTACGTGTTGCTCCAGAAGCTGATGAATGAGAAGGAAGATGTGGAGCATCAGCTGGAGGAGAAGCTGGAGAGATGGGTGTATCTTAATGAGCTGGCTGAAAAAATAGCAAAGAATAAATGATAAAGAGGGATTTATGTATGAAGCTGATTTCGTGGAATGTAAACGGTCTCAGAGCTTGTGTGCAAAAGGGCTTTTTGGAATACTTCAACACGGTGGATGCCGATGTTTTCTGCATGCAGGAGATTAAGCTGCAGGAGGGTCAGATAGACCTGAGAATACCCGGATATTATCAGTATTGGAATTATGCTGAGAAAAAAGGCTACTCAGGGGTAGCTATTTTCAGTAAAGCTGAACCATTGAGCTGCACCTGCGGAATAGGCAGAGAAGAGCATGACAAGGAAGGAAGAGTGATTACTCTCGAGTATAATGACATATATATTGTTACGGTATACACGCCCAACTCCCAGCCGGAGCTGGCAAGGCTGGATTACAGAATGCAATGGGAGGATGAATTCAGAAGGTATATTAAGGAATTGGACAGGAAGAAACCTGTTGTTATTTGCGGAGATATGAACGTGGCGCATAAAGAAATAGATTTGAAGAATCCTAACAGCAACAGAAAGAATGCGGGATTTACCGATGAGGAGAGGAACAAGTTCAGCGAATTTCTGGGCGCGGGATTCATAGATACATATCGGTATTTTTACCCGGACCGGGAAGGCGTCTACTCCTGGTGGTCATACCGCTTCAATGCGAGAGCTAATAATGCCGGGTGGCGTATAGACTATTTTTGCGTTTCAGAAAGGCTGGAGGAAAGATTAGTCAGCGCAGAGATTCATTCGGATATATATGGATCGGATCACTGTCCGGTAGAATTAATTATGAAATAAAAGCAGGGGATGTATATGAATATTACATTTGAAGGATTGGGACTGGATTCTCGTCTTATAGAAGGCATGAAAAAGCAAGGGATAACTGAACCAATGCCAATACAGGCTAATACCATTCAATCGGCGTTGAAAAACAAAGATATAGTCGGACAATCCCCTACAGGAAGCGGAAAAACATTGGCATTTCTGCTTCCGATTTTTCAGAGAGTTGATGCAGGAAAGAGAGAGGTACAAGCAATAGTACTGGCACCGACTCATGAGCTGGTTATGCAGATCGATAAACAGATAAAGCTTCTGTCTGAGGCTTCCGGCATTGCGGTCACTTCTGCGGCGGTTATTGGAGAGGTGAATATCACCCGGCAGATAGAAAAGCTTAGAGAAAAGCCAAATATAATTGTAGGCTCAGCGGGAAGGGTGCTGGAGCTGATAAAAAGAAGAAAAATAAATGCCCAGACCGTAAAAACCATAGTTATTGATGAGGCAGACAGAATGCTTGATGAGCACAACCTTGGTGTTGTTAAAGATGTGATAAAGACTACATTAAGGGATAGGCAGCTTATGATGTTTTCTGCCACTATAAGTGATAAAACTTTAAACACCGCAAAAGAAATTATGAAAGATCCGCTAGTTGTCCGAATTGATAATGAGGGCGAAATAAGCCCGGGCATTGAACATATATACCTTGTAGCGGAGCAAAGGGACAAGATTGAAGTACTTAGGAAGTTGGCAGCATCAATTAAGCCGGAAAGGGCAATAGTATTTATTAATGGAAACGAGGAGCTCCAACTGGCAACCGCAAAGCTGCAATATCACCATCTCAGTGCCTGTGCAATATCAGGCAATTTTCCCAAGGAAGAGAGAAAAAAAGCATTAGATGGTTTTAGAAAAGGGGAAATTAAGCTATTGGTTGCTTCTGATTTAGCTGCCAGAGGACTGGACATAAAAGGAGTCACCCATATATTCAACCTTGATTTGCCTGAAGACTCCAAGGGATATTTGCACAGGGCAGGAAGGACAGGCAGAATGGGAGAGCCCGGGATGACAATTTCTATTGCCACTGAAAGAGAGGTTCCCTTTATTAGAAGATGTGAAAGGGATCTTAAGATACGAATATATGAAAAAATAATCGCCAGGGGAAAGATATTAGATGCGCCCAATAAGCATAATAACAATAAGCAGGGTTAAGAAATGTATATATTAATTATACATTTCTTCTATTTGTCTTTGTAAATCCTCATTATCTAAATAATCATCATAGTTCATTTGTCTGTCTATCAGACCTTTAGGTGTAATTTCTATGATCCTGTTTGCCACAGTAGATATGAACTGATGGTCATGGGATACAAAAAGTATCGTACCCGGGAAGTTTATAAGACCTTCGTTTACAGCAGTTATTGCCTCAAGGTCCAGATGATTGGTAGGCTCGTCGAGTAATAGCACATTAGCGCCGGAGAGCATCATTCTCGAGAGCATACAGCGTACTCTTTCACCCCCTGAAAGTACAGAAGCGCTTTTAAGAGCTTCCTCGCCGGAGAAAAGCATTCTTCCGAGAAAGCCCCGTATGAAGGTTTCAGTCTTTTCCTCATTATTATCAGCCGTATATTGCCTCAGCCAATCCACAAGGTTCATATCAACTCCGTTGAAAAATTCGGCATTATCCTTTGGGAAATATGACCGGGAGGTAGTTACTCCCCACTTAAACCAGCCGCTGTCTGCTTCCATTTCATCCATCAGGATTTTGAAGAGAGCGGTTTTTGCATGCCCTTCAGGACCTACAAAAGCTATCTTGTCGCCTTTATTCAACCTGAAACTTATCTTATTCAGAAGAATATTTCCATCTATTGATTTGCTAAGGTTTTCCACAGACAAGAGCTCATTGCCTGCTTCCCTGTCCGGTTTAAATCCAACAAAGGGATATTTCCTGGAGGAGATCCCAATATCATCAAGAGTAAGCTTTTCCAATTGCTTTTTCCTGGAGGTAGCCTGTTTGGATTTTGAGGCATTAGCGCTGAATCGTAGAATGAATTCCTGCAGGTCCTTCATCTTTTCCTCGGTCTTCTTATTCTTCTCTCTTGACATCTGGAGTGCCAGCTGACTGGACTGATACCAAAAATCATAGTTACCGACATAAAGCTTTATTCTGCCATAATCTATATCAGCCATATGTGTGCACACCTTATTTAAAAAGTGTCTGTCATGGGAAACGACAATAACAGTATTTTCAAAATCCAGAAGGAAGCTTTCAAGCCATTTTATAGACTTGATATCCAAATGATTTGTAGGCTCATCCAGAAGTAAAATGTTAGGTTGACCAAAAAGTGCCTGTGCAAGAAGCACTTTGACCTTTTCTGAGCCATTTAGCTCTTTCATTTTCAAGCTATGGGATTCTTCCATAATCCCCAAACCTGTAAGCAGTGTTGCAGCTTCAGATTCGGCTTCCCAGCCATTAAGCTCCGAAAATTCACCCTCTAACTCGGAGGCTTTCATTCCATCCTCATCAGTAAAATCAGCCTTTGCATAAAGCTCTTCTTTCTCTTTCATAATCGAGTAAAGCCTGCTGTGGCCCATAATAACAGTTTCAAGAACAATGGAATCATCAAATTGGAAGTGGTCCTGATTAAGTACAGCAAGCCGCTCGCCGGGAGTTATTGAAACATCTCCTGTATTTGGCTCAATCTCTCCTGAAAGGATCTTAAGGAACGTAGATTTTCCTGAACCGTTTGCACCTATCAGACCATAGCAATTACCGGGAGTAAATTTTATATTAACATCGTCAAATAGTTTTCGCCCGCCATACCGTAGGCTTACATTGTTTGTACTGATCAAAACTTATACCACCTTTAATCTATATTTTTCAAAATTCTAGTGTTTTTTAGACAACTACATGTTTCGCACTAAACATTATAGCACAAATAGCTTCATAGGAATATATTACTGCATTGCTAAGCAAATTGTATGGAATCTTATATACTTATATATTTAAATAAATGAAAGTGTGTCGTATAATGAAATAAAAGGAAAATGATGGTACTATGTCGTAAACACATAGTATATTGAATGCATGAACGACATATTGTCACCAATGCAATAGTTGAACGGCAGATGGTGAAGATAGGTTTATAAAAGAAGTACGATTCCTATTTTTCATATAGCTAGAGTATTGCGAAGTAAAGAGTTTTTGCATAACAGAAAGGTGTGAAAGAAATGGAAGTTATATCTATAAAAAAATCTCCTGAATTTAAAGATAGGGCAATTGAATACTTTCAAAGTAAATGGGCATCCCCAAATAGTATGAAGGTCTATGATGACTGCATAACAAATTGTATTACTACCCCGAGTCCGTTGCCGCAATGGTATCTATTGATGGACAATGATAGAATAATTGGTTGTGCGGGTCTTATAACAAACGATTTTATAAGCCGTATGGATTTATACCCTTGGGTTTGTGCTGTTTATATTGAGAAAGAATACAGGGGAAATGCTTATGGTTCCCTTCTGTTAGAACAGGCAAAGATAGACGCAAAAGCAGGAGGCTTTTCTAAGCTATACCTCTGCACAGACCATATCGGATATTACGAAAAGTATGGATTTAAGTATATTGGTACAGGCTATCATCCATGGGGAGACAGTTCTCGTATATATGATTCAGCATTATAATATGCTTCGCAAAATTATCATACTGTGCAAACTCCTATGTGTCATCTGTTAGATATTTAAACCCAAGGGAGACAGTATTTACAGAAGCGACCCATGTTAGGTCACGGGTACCGGACCACACCCTTTCACCGGGAGCAATCACCGCCAGGGAGTAGGGCTTCGGGGTCCGGTTTAGTGGTGTCGGAGATACGAGAACGTTATCCGAAAGGCAATGCAGATCATTATTCTAAATTATACAGGGTGCTATTGTTATATTGTGTATCAATTAAGAAGTATGAGGGTGATTGGATGGATAATATGAGATCAGAACTTATTGCCCCGTGTGGCATGAATTGCAAGCTTTGTATGGCCTTTCAACATACTCACGCTACGGCACGTCAACAAGGGCAGGTGGCAGGCGTACCTTGGGCCATTTATAAGAGATTTAAAATAAAGAAAGGAATTTTATGAAAAGAAAACAGATCTTATTATTAAGTTATATTCTGGTCTTTGGGTGTCTTGTATTGGTGGGATGCAGGGAACAATATAAACCTGTTAGTGAACCGCAGGAAACCCCCGGCGTGATTGAAACGGATTTAGAGCCTGAACCTGAAGAGATTACTTCTTACAAAGAAAACTATGAGGTGATTGACGGTAAAACAGCTGCATTATTAAGTTACGACTATAAGAACGGGAGTATGTACATTGCAGGGTTGAAAGCATTTGAGGAGTTTGGCACATCAAATGAAGGCAGTGTTTCCATACGCACAGATGAAAATACTCTGACCTTCAGACTGACAAAAGCCACGGGATCTGTCAGTGGTACAGTTGATGGTCCATTTGTATATTACAAGATGGATCTTACCACAAATGAGATCATAGAAAAGAGATTTGAACCTGCCCCGAACTATGCTGAACTAGGTATTGCAGAGTTCATTGAACATAGCGAAGAAGTAATTGAATTGCCTGATGAACGTATGGTTGAAATAGGAGTATATTTTAAAGAACTTATTATGGAAATAGAACAGAATTAACACTATAAAAACTTCATACAGGCTCAGAATTTTTGATAACTTCACTGGTGCCGTGAGTTTGAACCCGTTATATGACAGATGGCACATATACCGAGCTGTCCATGGGTGAAATAATAAAATAATAATATATTTGATGGTGAAAAGGTATGATTGATGAAATAAAAATAAAAGAGTATTGTGAAGAGTATAAAGATGAAATCGTCAACCTAATTCTCAATATTCAACAGAATGAGTTTAATATCCCTATAAAAAAAGAAGATCAGCCTGACTTAAGTAATGTTTCAAAGTTTTATCAAAAAGGTATTGGAAACTTCTGGATAGCCCTTTATAATAATCAGGTTGTAGGGACAATATCATTATTGGATATTGGCAATAACCAGGGCGCATTAAGAAAAATGTTTGTAAAAGCTGAATACAGGGGAAGTGGGTATAGTATTGCCAGAAAGCTGTTAAACCAATTAATATATTGGTGCACCGATAATAAAATCGAAGAGATATACCTGGGTACAACTGATAGGTTTATTGCAGCACATAAATTCTATGAAAAAAACGGTTTTATGAAGATATCAAAAAATGATTTACCTGGTACATTCCCTATTATGATAGTTGATACGATATTTTATAAATATAATGTCCAAACTTATGAAAGGTAATATCATTAATTTGATTATGTTGCATATTGGTCATATTTTGCGAAGTAAACATAAGGAAGAAGGGTTATAGAGTGAAGAATCAAATTAAAGAATTCATATTGAGTATTGGTGCGAATGTATGCGGCGTCGCAAACGCTGACCGTTTTTCCGAAGCGCCTGCGGGATTTCATCCAAGAGATATTTTTCCGGATTGTAAGTCAGTAATTGTATTCGGTATAGCTCTCCCGAAAGGTCTGACAAAGGTAGATCCGAGACTTATATACGGTCATTTCAACTATGGTACATGCCCAAATGTCGATTGGATCGCTTTCAGAGCAGCAAAAGAGATTGAAAGGCTCTGCAGCGGATACGCTGTACCGCTTCCTGCAGACGGGCCCTATGAATATTGGGATGAGGAAAAACTGGAAGGTCGTGGTCTGATATCCATGAAACATGCTGCTGTGCTTGCAGGAGTCGGAACGTTGGGCAAAAACACCTTACTGCTGAATGAAAAATACGGTAATTTGCTGACTTTGGGAACAGTTCTTACAGACCTGAATCTTGATTCTGACCCGCTTGCGGAGAGTATCTGTATTGAGGGATGCAATATGTGTATAAAAAACTGCCCGACACAGGCATTGGACGGACAACAAGCAAATCAGACAAAATGTAGACCGAATACATACGGAACTAATACCAGAGGCTTTGATACCGTCAACTGCAACAAATGCAGAGTAGTTTGCCCAATGAGGTTCGGAAAGAAAAAGTAAGAAGATAACAAAAAAACCCTTGAAGCCTTTTAATACATGTATTAGAATGTTAATATGAATAGGTATAGAGTAATATAGTAGGTGTAAAATGAACAAAATATGCTTCAGCATAATTGAATATCTGGCTTATGCCCATGCAATTACAGGGGATTTTGGAGCACAAGGGAGAAGTGTATCCAAAATTAGATATTATGTTAACCAATAAGCCGGAACTTTACTATAAAAATGATAGCGTTGTATCCCTAAGTAAGGTTTTACTTAGGGATTTTTGCGTATAAGGAGAAGATTATTATGAATTATGACATTCAACTGAAAGATAACATTAAGAAAAATTATTTATTTACATTGCTTCAGAATATTGATCTGACCAGGGGAATATGGATGATTTACCTGGCAAGTAAAGGAATGAGCCTCACACAATTGGGCTTTCTTGAGACAATATTTCACATAACCTCTTTTCTTATGGAGGTTCCCACCGGAGCTATAGCTGATATCTTCGGAAGGAAAATTAGCAGGGTTTTGGGAAGGGCGTTGTCATTAGTCAGCGTTGTAATCCTGTTTGCTGCAAATGACTTCTTGTGGTTTGCCATATCCTTTGTGTTCACGGCACTGTCCTTTAATTTGGAATCAGGGGCGGGGGATGCCCTCATTTATGATTCATTGAAGGAGATTGGCGAAGAAGATAAGTACATGAAAATCTCCGGAAATAAGGAAGTGTTCTTTCAGGTTGCAGGTATTGTGTCCTTTTTAGTCGGAGGCTATTTGGCTGTAAAGAGCTATAGTATTGCTTTTGCAATCACAATTATCATAGGTGCAATATGCTTGCTGCAGTCTTTCAGCTTTAAGGAACCCTCTCTTGGCAGGAAGAGGGAAGCTCATAAAAAAGAAAATGTATTTGTGAATCAGCTAAAGGATAGTATTGGGCTGGTAAAAAGTAAACCGAGGATTGTATCCTTGATAGTATTTACAGAAGTAATACTTACCTTTTGCACCTGTATATTCTATTATTTACAAAACTATCTTAAGGGTGATGGCTATAACGAAGCGGCGATAGGAATTATCTATGCGTCTACGTACATAGCTGCTGCTCTGGTTGCACCACAGGTGCACAGGATTGAAAAAGTGATAAAGGAACAGGGGCTCCTTCTTTTGATACCCTTTGTTACAGTGTCATGCCTGTGGGGGATAGCTATTAGCGCATATCATTTTATATTCTTTATTGTACTGACGATTACAGAAGAGATAGTGTATGTTGCTATGAGTGATTATATAAACAAGATGATACCCAGTGAGAACCGTGCTACTATACTCTCCTTTTCAAGCATGGTATTCAGCTTTTTCATGATTACGGTTTTTCCGGTTATAGGTCTTCTTGGAGACAGGTATTCATTGAGTTTTGCATTCAAGTGTATTGGGGGGCTGGGTATTGTATTTGTAATAATTAATAGTATTCTGTTATTAAGACCAAATATGAAAAGTCAAGGATAGAAATGGTCAAGTTGCTTTAATATATCCCCGGGAAAGGAGGATGATTGTGTGAATGAAAATAATTACAGCCTTATTGTAAATCAAGCAATTAACTATATTCACTTTAACGTAGATAAGAATATAACTGCCGAAGATATAGCAAACCACTGCTGCTTTTCGAAATACTATTTTAACCGGATGTTTAGATCCATTGTTAATGAAAGTGTATATTCGTTTATAAAAAGGATGAAGCTGGAGAATGCTGCTTTTAAACTCAGGACAAACAAGAGGAAAGCAGTTACCGAAATAGCTCTTGAGGCCGGTTATAGCCCGTCGAATTTTGCTGTTGCCTTTAAGGAGTATTTTGGCGTCAGTGCTTCAGATTTTCGTGCAAACAGCAGCATTGCTCCCAAAGATACTTATAAGGCCACAGTAGAGTATATTTCCGGAATGGAAAAACAGGAGGATTTTTTCCGAAAGATAGCTTCAAAGATAACAATAAAAAAGATGCCTCCGATGCTGCTTGAATATGAAAGGTTCATAGGCAATTATTATGATTTGACCAAAGCATGGAGCGATTTTTGCTGCGATGCCGAGAACAGGAATCTAATTAAGGAGGACACATTATTCATTGGGATATCCTACGATGATCCTCTTATAACAGATGAGAACAATTGCATGTATGATATGTGCATTACTGTAGATACTGCAAAGGGTACCAATGTACATAAATTGGAGACGGGGATGTATGCCTGCTATGATTTTTACGATCGGATAGAGAATCTGAACAAAGCTTTTAATGAAATGTTTTCCTTATGGCTTCCATACAGTAATTTCAATATAGACAACAGGCTTCCTCTGGAAGTATACAAGTCGCCCCTCGACGAAGAGGGTAAAATGCACATAGATATATGCATACCGATTGTATAACAGCACAGATTCAGAAGTTTTTAATTTAATATGTATGTAGAATGGAAATGCGAAAAAGAAAGGGGAGTTTTAAATGAACGCAAATATCAATAAATCCAGTCTTTTAAAAACCTTTTTACAGTATTCCATTCCATGCATACTGGCCATGCTTCTCACCTCATGCATTACAGTGGTTGATGGAATGTTTATCGGATGGAAGTTAGGCATAATGTCCTATTTCTATATTTTCATTATGATGAACATAACTATAATGATGTTTATAAGGGGTGAGGGTAAACCGCAGCTCTCACTGGTGTTCAGTATTATAGCAAACGCTTTGAACATTGTCCTGGACTATCTATTCATAATGAGGTTGGGTTACGGTATGAAAGGGGCGGCACTGGCAACGGGCATATCTGTAATCGTTGCATTTGTCCTGGGCATGTTTTACTTTGCCCGAGGAAAGTCGGTTTTTAAGTACTGCAGAATAACCTTCGACGTTGAGGATTTCAAAAGCATTATCTTCAATGGTTCTTCAGAGTTTGTAGGTCAGATATCCATATCAATCACAACCTTTTTGTTCAATCTGGTAATCATACGCAACATCGGGGTTAATGGAGTAGCCGCATATACTATAGTAGGGTACATATCCCTCCTGCAATACATGGTGATTACCGGGATAATGCAGGGAATACATCCCCTTATCAGTTATAGCTTCGGTGCTAAGGACAGAGAAAAGATATTTCGCATTCTGTCCATCGGAATCAAGGCGGTATTGCTTGTGGGAGCAGTAGCATTTGTATTATCCTTTGGAGCAACAGAGGGAATAGTAAGAGTATTTTCTCATGAAAATACTGAACTTATGAAGATTGCAAACTATGGTATCAAAATATATTCCATTGCATTCTTCATAAACGGATTCAACATGGTTGCTTCTGCCTACTTCACATCCTTGGGTGATGCAAAGACTTCTATGTTGATATCTGCTCTCAGGAGCTTGATAATAATAAATATACTAATTTTTCTTTTGCCTGTTTTTTTAGGAGATACAGGTATATGGCTTACAACACCTTTGACGGAAGCAATCACTTTCATTGTATCTTATGCCTTCATCAGAAAGTCACGTGCAAGGTTATTCTTTGCTGATAATTGCGGGGGTAACACAGCAAAAGCTTAATAGGTGGCATGAATCTTGTAAGATGTGCAAATAGAAAATTAGACAGTCGTGAAGGAATATTGGTAAAGAATGGCGTATAGATATTTTTATTAGTGCCTAAACTTTTATAACTAAATCCCTATGTTTGTAGCATTTCATTTGCTGCAAACATTACGGGTTTTGTTACTAGGTGGTGATAAATTGAAGCTGGACAGACTTGTTTCCATACTTGTGCTGCTGCTTAGGAAGGAACGGATACAGGCAAAAGAGCTTGCAGAGATATTCGAGGTATCTGTGAGAACTATCCTAAGAGATGTAGAGGCAATAAACCTTGCAGGTATACCTATCGTCACATACCAGGGGGCAAATGGAGGAATAGGGATAGCAGAAGGTTATCGCCTTGATAAAAGTGTGCTTACGGAGGACGATATGTCTACCATCATATCCACATTAAGGGGTATCTCAGGAACAATGCCTGACAGCAAACATGAGGTCCTTATGGAAAAACTCCGGAATGCGTTACCCTCGTCGCAGCTCGATTCACTTGATACAAAGGTGCAGCAGTTTATTATAGATTTATCTCCCTGGGGCAGTAATGAGCTGTTTAAGCATAGTGTTGCATGCATAAGGCGGTCTATAGAGAATAACAATGAAATAGAGTTTATATATATTGATTCGTCAGGAAATAGAACAAATCGCAGAGTTGAGCCCTATTCCCTGGTGTTGAAAGGCCAAAAATGGTACCTGTATGCCTGGTGTCATATTAGACAGGAATTCAGGCTTTTCAAGCTTTCCAGGATGAGAGAACTTAAGGAGACAGCAGTGGTCTTTCAACCC
>JAQVFD010000301.1 GCA_028697435.1 Clostridiaceae bacterium | reverse complement strand
AAAGGCAGTGCAGTTAATATGATGGAATGGCAAAAGAATAATGCAGTAAATATATCAGCTGCGGCAAAGCTATCTCCTGAAGCCCTGGAAGGGAAATTCCTCATTGGTGAATTAAAGAACAGTCCAAAGCCGGAATACACTGGTGAGTATCAGAAGATTATTGATAGAATGAAAAAGGAGAGTCAGTGATGGAAAAATATGAAATCAGGCTTAGCGGCTCCGGCGGGCAAGGTTTGCTTCTTGGAGGAATAATACTGGCAGAGGGCGCCATACATGACGGAAAGAATGCCGTGCAAACTCAATCCTACGGTCCTGAAGCAAGAGGAGGAGCAAGTAAATCCGAAGTAATAATATCAACGGAAGAAATAGATTTTCCTAAGGTCAGAAACTGCGATATACTGCTGTCATTAACACAAAAAGCTTATGATCAATACAGTGTAGGTCTTAAAAACGATGGGATACTAATAGTGGATAACTCCGTCAAGGCTGAAAAAACAGGGAATATAAAGTTGTTTAGTGTTCCAATACTTGATGCGGCACTAAATGATTTGGGCAAACCTATGGTTACTAATATAGTTGCACTTGGAGTGCTGGTTGAGATAACAAAGGTAATCACAAAGGAATCCCTGGAGCAAGCAGTTCTGGAAAGGGTTCCAAAAGGTACGGAAGATCTCAACAAAAAGGCACTTTCACTTGGATATGAAATCGCGTCAAGAATTAACATATAGTGGAGATAATTACATGAGTGAAACATTAGATTTAATGAAGGTAATCCAGACAAATTTTCATAGGTTAAGCAAAGGACAGAAAATTATTGCACAATACATAATGAACAATTATGACAAAGCAGCATTTATGACTGCGGCAAAGCTGGGGGAAATGGTCGGAGTCAGTGAATCTACGGTTGTAAGATTTGCTAATACAATTGGTTATGACGGATATCCCCATCTTCAGAAACAACTGCAGGAAATGGTAAGAACTAAGCTTACAACAGTTCAAAGGATAGAAATGACTTCCGGTTACTCTAGTAAAGACAACATATTGAAGAGTGTTCTAAAGTCAGATATGGAAAACATTAGAATGACAATAGAAGAAATTGATAACTCTGTCTTTGAAAAGGCTGTACAAGCGATAATTGAGGCAAAGAGCGTATATATTATCGGTTTAAGAAGTTCAAGTACACTTTCTGAGTTTCTGGGATTCTATCTAAATTTTCTCAGGGATAATATTCATGTTGTAACTTATACAATCGGAGATATTTTTGAGCAGCTTTTCAGAATCGGAAAAGACGATCTTGTTATTGGTATAGTATTCCCAAGATACTCATCAAGGACATTGAAAGCCTTCGAATATGTTAAATCCAAAGGGGCCAATACTGTAGCAATAACAGACAGCATTCTGTCTCCTCTCTGCACTCATGCAGATTTTACACTTATTGCAAAGAGTAATATGGAATCCTTTGTAGACTCAATAGTAGCCCCTATGAGCGTACTGAATGCGCTCTTAGTAGCCGTAGGCATCAAGGAGAAACATAATATATCCGCTTCCTTTGCGAGTTTAGAGGAAATATGGGATAAATACGGAATATTTTCAGCAGATAAGGATGAATAGTAAAAATCCTGCTTTCTACAAAGCAGGATTTTTTTATTAAAACTGTGCTATAATAATTATTGTAATTTAGGGGGAGATTTAATGACAAGACTTTTTCTTGTAAGACATGGAGAAACTGAATGGAATAAAAATGGTAAGGTACAGGGGAGAACAGATATTGAACTAAGCTCAGAAGGGATAATGCAGGCAAAGCTATTAGCTGAAAGGCTCATGGCAGAAGATATAAATGTAATATATTCCAGCAGTTTGAAGAGAGCTCATAGAACAGCCGAAATAATAGCAGAGTATAAGCAATGTGATGTCATTAAATCTGACATGATTCATGAGATATGCTTCGGTCCTTGGGAGGGTCTGGCAATAAATGAAATCAAGGCCAAATACAGTGAACATTTCAGGGTATACAGAGAAGATCCGGTCAATTTTAAACTGCCGGGAGCAGAAACCTTCGATGACCTTACAACTCGTACATATAGAGCGATTATTGATATAGTAAACCGTCATAAAGGCAGTAACATACTTATTGTTTCTCATGGGGTCACCATTAAAGCCTTAATAATTAAAATATTGGGAATGGATATAACTGCCTATAAAGGCTTCAGAATAGATAATGCCTCAGTATCAATACTTGAGTTTCCGGATAATAATCTCGAAAAACCGGTAGTAGTATGTCTGAATGATATCGGTCATTTGGAGAATGTATAACCTTTGAAAGGATGTTTCAATTGAAATATGATGTAATTGTTATTGGCGGTGGCCCCGCAGGAATGATTGCTGCCGGTACAGCTGCTTAAAAAGGGAAAAATACGATATTGATAGAAAAAAACGAAAAGTTAGGAAAGAAATTGTATATTACGGGTAAAGGAAGATGTAATATTACAAATACAGCATATCCTGATGAATTTATGAAGAATATCCCAAGGAATTCTAAATTCTTTATAAGTTCTTTCAACAGCTTTTCTAATAATGATCTTATTACACTATTGGAGTCACTGGGGCTAAAAACAAAAGTAGAAAGAGGCGGGAGGGTTTTCCCTGTATCTGACAAGTCAAGTGATGTAATACAAACCTTAGAAAGGTACTTAA
>JAQVFD010000038.1 GCA_028697435.1 Clostridiaceae bacterium | reverse complement strand
AAGGCTTTCTATTTCAAAACTCTCCGGATTCTTAACAGTTTTTTCGGTAAAACCATTAACAGCAACGTCAACCTTAAGGATACTTTTTGGCAAATCTTTGAGTATAATTTTTTCTCCCTCACAGATATTTATTGCCCTCTCTATCGTATTTTCCAATTCACGTACATTTCCCGGCCAATCATATTTTAAGAAGTAATATAAAACACTTTCATCTATTCCCTTTACATTCTTGTTAAGTCTATTATTGATTTTACGAATCAGATATTCAGATAACTCTATAATGCTGGAAATCCTATCTCTTAATGGAACAGTCTCAATACTAAGCACATTAAGCCTGTAATATAAATCCCATCTGAAATTTCCGTTATTACATTCTTCAAATAAATTCTTATTTGTTGCGCAAATTATTCTGACATCCGTATTAAATACATTACTGCCACCAATTCTGTTAAACTGTTTATCCTGAATAACCCTCAGAAGCTTAACCTGCATATCCAGAGGCATTTCTCCTATTTCATCCAGAAATATGCTCCCTCTGTTTGCCAGTTCGAACTTTCCTGATCTTCCGTTTTTTAATGCCCCTGTAAATGCCCCTCCCTGATATCCAAAAAGCTCACTTTCAATCAATTCCCTCGGAATTGCAGCACAGTTAATTGTTATAAAGGGTTCTTTTCTTCTGCTGCTGGAACTATGGATTGCATGAGCCAATAACTCTTTGCCTGTTCCGCTTTCCCCTTGTATCAGCACATTCGAGGAGCTTTCGGCAGCAATCTTTGCAAGCCTAATGCATTCCTTAAACTTGTCATCGTTCCCGATTATATCATCAAAAGTAAATTTCGCATAAGCGCCTACCATATCATTGACCATTTTTTGTACTCTTTGTATCTTACGGAAGGTATCTACTACTCCGACAAGTTCACCGCTTTCATCCCTAATAGGTACTGCAGTCTTTATAAAGTGTATTGTATTTCCCTTTGTATTTTCTACTATGAACTCTTTATCGACATAACCAACGCCGGTTCTCAGAACTTCTAAAACAACAGGCCTGAAATCAACCAGTTCTGTAATATGTCTGCCAATAGCATTTGCTCTGTTTACCCCCAATATATCTGCGCCGATTTCGTTAATAAAGCCAACATATCCGCCTTTATCGACAAGTAAAACGCCATCTGACATTGACTCTACAAGAGCATCCTGCAACTTATTTTTTATCAAAATTTCATTCTTTGCTTTCTCAGATTTGATTTCGGTTTCAATTGCGTGAGCCGCTGCCACTACCATACCTAAGGTATGTGAATGCACATCTCTGTTAAGTCCGCTCACGTTTAAGACACCTATTACTTCACCATCCTTCTTGATCGGTGCGGCGGAGCAAGTCCAATTCCTATGCAGTTTACAGTAATGCTCCAACCCGCAAATCTGCACCGGCTGTTTTTCAATAATTGCTGTACTGATAGCAGTATTTCCTACATGTTCCTCATCCCAAATGGCACCCTTGATAAAATTCAAATCCTGCAAGGAACCTTTCAATATTTCTTCATTCGCCATGACTTCGAGAATTCTTGCTTTGCTATCTGCAAGAACAACAGCAAATCCCGAGTCCTTTACAAAAGAACTTAGGTTTTCCATAAAAATTTTTGAATATGCTATTAAGTCCTTGTTTTGTTCCAGTATATCTGTAAGTTGTTTGCCTTCATAAACCTTTATACATATTTTGCAATTTCGCTCAACCCTTTTTTCTTTGCATCTTTCCCACCCATTGATTACATAGGGCTTCCCATTGTTAAATTTTAAGGCTTCCGTCTGTTTATATTCTAATTCACTGTCTAAGCAGGTATCGTTATCGAATTTTTCAATATTCATAATTTTACCTCCCAGTGCAACGTTCGGCCGCATTTTTATATGGTTTTTTACTTATATTCCATTATTACCCTACCATAAGGTATTTGAAAAATCAAGCAACAGTTATCTGAAAATATACAATATTCTTACTCATAATTTTTGCAAAAAAAAGAACCATAGCTATCGCCACAGTTCATTCATTATCATATTAATGGTGCGCGAGGCGGGATTTGAACCCGCACAGCCTTGCGACCGCTAGCACCTGAAGCTAGTGCGTCTGCCAGTTCCGCCACTCACGCCAATGCACTTATTATATCATGTTAATTTTTTGATTTCAACATGAAATTTTATGTACGTAAATTTTATGTACTCCGTTTTTTCCGTCACCAATTAAATACATGCTTATTAAATAGTTGAAAAAACCGGCTTTCTTTGTTGCGAAGCTTTTCACTGCTTTCACGAAAGCCCTAAGAAGGTTTCTGTCTTCATCAGAAGGCTCATATCCTCCGTATCGGATTCTTTCCAATATCGTTGTAACCTTTGAAATATTATCAAAGCCTTGGCCGCAGTCGAATTCTAACCGGTTAATGAATTCTCTGAGAGTCTCCTCCGCCTTCATCTCAAATCCCGCGCGTCTCAAATATCTGTTAACATTCTTTATATAATCCGAGGCAAATTTTACTCCGTTGCTTCGTTCAAGACCAATTTCGGTTATTATCTGCTTCATTAACAAAAATATAAATCTTGCAGTTAAAAATGACATAGTAATCAGTAAAATAATACTTACAAAACTAATTGGTCTTTTTCCATCATCATTAATTATGCCGCTCCCGACCATTTCTTCATTCTCCGGTTGTCCAAAATATCCGGGTATACCGTCAATTTCCTTTTCCCCCGTAATTGTGTCATTCGTAACATCCTTGCTTATCTCATCTTTCTCAAGCCCGGGATTTAGGATTTCAACCGCAGGATATTGGGGAGTAGGCTCATAGGTTATCCATCCATATCCGTCAAAAAACACTTCCACCCAGGCATGGGCATCGGTACCCTTTATTTCTCTCTCGTAAGCTCCCTCATAGGTTGTTATAAAGCCCTCCACATACCTGCAGGGTACTCCCGAAGCCCTCAACAGTATCGCCATGGAGGTTGCAAAGTATGTGCAATAACCTTCTTCCCCTTCAAAAAGAAAGTGGTCTGTGAATTCTTTGTTTAAAGGCAGCCGCGGAGGTTTTAGGGAATAAGTATAATTCCGGCGCAGGTAGTTTTCTATGGCTTTAGCCTTGTCATAATTGCCTCTCTCAGCATTTGTAATTCCATATGACAATTCCCTGACTCTTTCGGGAATATTATCCGGCAAGGAGGTATAGCGCTTGAAGTCCTCTTCCCTTAGAGTCTCTGCCCCGGTCAGTTTTATCTCTCTAATATCTATATAAGGGATTATACTTGTTACCTTGTATACCGTATCTATAGCAGTAATCTTGGGAGCATAAACCTCCGAATCTGCATCCATGTATATCCTTCTTCCGTCGTGTTGTACCCGGTATAATGAATAAGGGGCAAATATGGTAGAAGTCAGAAGCTTCCTGTGTGATATCTCCAAGTTCCTTTCATAAAATCCGACATTATTCCCATAAGGAATTGACATTGGATTGTCCGGCTTATACTCCTTATATCGCTTTCCTGACTTACTCCAGCCATTTTCATAGTATTTATCCATTATTGCTCCCCTAAGATACAGCGTTTCTTTACTCCCGGTCCTTACAAGCATAACTACCGAATCATCCATTCGTATTTCCCCGCCCAGCTTATTGCCGATATGTCCCATAGAGCTGAAGCTGTATCTTGAATTGAATCCATATCCGGAAGACTCCAATGCATCATTCCTCCATTCTGCTATAAACGGAAAAAGGTTTATGACTTTTTCATTAAGCCATGACCACTTTACAGGGCCCAAACTTAATGGCAGAGCCGTAGAAAGCAGTAATGACGCCGTGATTACTACTCCCGAACAAATCATCCAGTTCAACCCTGTCTTGTAATCGATAATACAGTCTGCCGCTATCCATTCCTTGTGCCTTTTCTTATATGTCTGATATGAATATAGCATAATGGATGCAAATAGGAAAAAAGCAAGATATAACCTCGCTTTTGAGACATATACAAACCAAAAGTAAGCCATTACCGCGGTACCCGTCAGGATAAGCGGAAGGACTCCTTTTTCTTTGTATGCAATGGTTGAAATAACCAATGCAGCCAAGAGTATAATAACTATAATAAATTGTAAAGAATATGCCTTTTCAAAATAATCGTAACCTGCCAGATACCTCCAAAACCAACTTATGAACTCCAATGACTTCTGAATATAAAGCTTCACAGATTCCGGCTTCCTATAGCAGTAAAAAAACAGCAGCCCTAATACGGGAATCAAACCTGCTGATACAACCTTAGGAAATATTAGGATTATGGATGCTGAAGCTGATGCAGCCAGAGAAATCAGAAGAACTTGAACCGGAGACATAATTATCCCGGTATAATCCCTAAGTGCCAAATTAAAGCTTAGTATCATCAAAGATATCAGAATAAAATAAAACAGTATTTCTTTAGTATTTTTATTGTTCATAATGTCCTCCCAGTGCCTGTTTTATATCATCCTCCAAACCTATTACAAACACATTAATACCGCTATTTTTCATCGTCTCAACATCCTTGGCTCTATTCCCCTTGTCCCTGCACAGATATATTATCACAAGCTCTATCCCCGAGGCTTTTAATGAAAGAAAAACCGGAGCACACTTTTCTATGCAAGGAGTAATTACTACTGCAGTGGTTTCCCAGTCCAGCTTTCTGGCTTCTTTTCTAACCAAGTCCGATATGGGTATGTCCCCTTTTGATGAAAGCTTGCTTATGGCATCAAGAAACATGCTAAACCGATCTGCTCTTTTTGCTGTAAGGTTTACCGATTCCTCTCCCTTAGCTATAAAATTCACTGACATTGAATTAGCCAGAGCATATCTGATAACAGATGCAGCACATTCAGCACCTTTTTCTTCAAGGTCATAAGCAAATTCCTCATCAAAACCATAATCGTATAAATCGAGAAAGACATTCAAATCGGCAGAAGCATTGAATTCAACATTCTTTACATAAAAATCCCCTCTGTGAGCAGTCACTTTCCAGTGAATCTTTTTGAAGCTGTCCCCCAGTATATATTTTCTTATGTCCTTGGTTCCGGTGCAGTCTTCATATGCAGCATACTTAACAGCTGAAGTACCGAATTGTTGTCTCAACGGGATATCGATATGCTTCAACAAATGCACTCTGGGATATACAACGAGATATCTGTCGTCATAAAAAACCTTTTTCCACTTAAATATACCAAATGTATCCTCAAATACCGTTTCAATAACTCCTATTTTATAAACTCCCCTATGTTTACATTCAAAATCTCTGGACATGGTGGTTATCATTTCGGGCATAATGGAATATACCCTCTGCTTTTGCTCTTCGCCCGCAAGTCTCTTGGGAAGGCTTGCAATAACTTTCAAATAAGGGATCGGTATAATACCTGCATTATAAAAATCTGTCTTAAGACTTACCCTGTCTCCTCTAACAGCCTTGCTGCTTATTTCCCATGTGAGATTTACAAGATTATTATATATGCTCCTGCCGGAAAAATATGAGATTATGACAAGAAAAAAAACCATCAGGAGGACTCCATACATAAATGTGCCTCCTGCAAAAATTGCCGCAATAAAAATCAGCAGAATCAATGCAAGGGCTTTTTTATTAATCTCAGCCATTTATATTCGCCACCGGTACTTTTATACTTTTTAATATTTCTGCAAGTACTGAGTATTGATCCTTGCCCTGTATTCCGGCTTCGGATTTTAATATTATTCTATGAGCAAGAGTACAGAATGCAAGCTCCTTCACATCGTCAGGCAGCACATATTCTCTTCCCCGGATAAAAGCCAGCGCACGGCAGTTGTTGAAAAGTGCCAGGGTTCCCCGCGGACTGCAGCCGAGATACACATCTTTGTGTTCTCTTGTACTTTGGACCAGCTTTACAATATAATCCTCTATGGAATCATCCACATGAACCTTTTCAACCAACTTTCTCATGCTCAGCACTTCTTCTATGCTGATAACGGGTTCTATATTCCCCAACATTTTATCCGAGCTGCATTTATTGAGAATGCTTTTTTCTTCGTCGTAAGTCGGATAACCCATAGATATTCTGATTGTGAACCTGTCTATCTGTGCTTCAGGCAGTGGAAATGTACCTTCATATTCTATAGGATTCTGGGTTGCAAGGACCATAAAGGGCTCAGGGAGCTTCCAAGTATTTCCGTCCACTGTTATCTGACGCTCCTGCATAGCTTCAAGAAGGCTTGACTGTGTTTTTGGAGAACCTCTGTTTATTTCATCTGCCAGTATGATATTTGATGTTATAGGGCCCTGCTTGAATTCAAATTCACCCATCTTCATATTGTAAACCGTAACTCCCGTAATATCTGACGGAAGCAGGTCGGGAGTAAACTGTATCCTCTTGAAGCTGCAGCCGGTTGATCTTGCAAGTGCATGAACCATAGTAGTTTTACCTACTCCGGGAACATCCTCAATAAGCACGTGTCCCCCTGCAAACAATACAGTCAGAAGTTTTTCCAGAATATCTTTCTTCCCGACGATAACCTTTGATACACTTTCTTCAATTCGTTTTAAACATAATCCGTTGTCATCCATAATATAATCCTCCAGCGTACTTAAAAAGCCATGGCACATATAAATGCCTTTAATAATATTCTATAAATTATATTCTGATAATTCAATCTATTATTAGTGAAATTTTCTTGAAGATAATTTCACAAAAAATTACGAATGCGCACTATCGTGCGCATTCAGACTATTTACTTCCCTTGTGCTGCTCCCGGGCTAATGCCCATTGTTCTCTCGCCAGCTTCTCGATCATGGGATTTTCTTTCCTTTCGGGATTTGATACCGCTTTTCCGAACCAGGAAATAGCATCATCGAGCTTTCCGAGCCTTCTTGATAACTCGCCCAGAATATATATCATGGATATCTCATTTAAGTTTCCGATCGGAAGGGGTTCTTTATCAAAGGCTTCCAAGTAATTAATAAGCGCGTATTTCAAGAAATGCTCCTCCTGCTTGTCCCCCTTATATCTGTATAGCCATGCAAGCTTCAGGCACAATCCTGCAAGCACACCGGCATTTGCTTTTCTAAGCTCGGCAGTATATATTGCCAGCTTTCCTACAGCTATTGCATCCTCCAGACTCCTATGAGAACAGAAACTTCTGCCCACTTCCCTTCCCAAAAAAGCCTCCTTAAGCAGCTTAACCTCTTTTTCGCTTATTTCATCGAAAGAGGTTTCAGGAGCTGCATATGCGCAGATAGGGCATACAAAAACTTCATAATACATGGGGTTCAAATCCTCGTAATGGGTACAAAAATCCTCATCCTTCTTTTTAACCTTACAGGACTTGACTTTAGCTTTCATGGAAGAAAACTGGTTGCCACATATAGGGCAAGTAACCATTTTTACGTAAAGTGAATCGTCCATTAAATATTCTCCAATCCTATATGTTTTATGCTAAGCATTTTATTCGGTGCCCGGTGTTTCCGATAAAGCTTCACCTTCAACCGGTTGAGGTTCTGCCTTCATGGTTCCTACTCTTTTTACTCCATTTACAACCCGGTAAACACTTAAGGGAAGCTCTTCGGATGATATCTCTTTCCCATCCTGCATAACTACCCTATAGCTCTTTACTACATATCCCGTATATGCCTTCTTTTCTTCTATCTCTGTTCCTTCCGGCAACGTAGGGTCTTCTATTATGTTTATCTGGGGTGAAGTTACCTTTGTTACCTCTGTTTTAATTTTAACAGTTCTGCCCTGACTTTCGTCATTGCCGTATATGCTGAATTTAACCCAACTTCCTTTAACCTCTCCATATATATATATGGGGTATTTGCTGTTATTCTCAAACTTCAGGTCTATATAGTTTTCTGAAATTGTTGCGTCCCTACCCAATGCTATATAACTGGATGGAAGTGAATGACTTTTACGCTCTACGATTTTCATATTTGAAAGCAGTGCCGCATTATACAATGTGGATGAAACCTGGCATATTCCTCCTCCGATGCCCGGAACCAGTTCATTGTTTATTATTACATTAGCTTCCTTGTATCCGAACTTTGCAAGGCGTGGACCCATGCTCTTATTCAGAGAAAAAACCTCTCCGGGCTTAACCAATAAGTGTGACGCACTGCTGGTGGCTATCTTAATATTATGAGTCCTGTCAACATCTGCCGCATTAAACTTTGTAGAGTATTCCCCAAGGTTATCCTTTATGTTCTTAAGGTCGGAACTCTTAATTTCCGGCTCAGTTACATCCACAGCTAATTCTATATCTCCTGATGAAGCATTATCTATCAATTCTTTAATAAAATCGTAAGACTTATTCACGTCAAGCTTTCTGCCCTCTACTTCTTCAGTAATGACAAAACCCTGCGCCTCCAATACTATTGATGCATCCTTAGATTCCTGATCTAATTCCTTTGAAATATCCTCCAGCTTGTTTTTCAGATATTGTTCATCGTAGGAATAATTCAGCTTGATGTCCACTCCATTAAGCAGCGTAGTGACTACATCCTTAATCCTTTTGAAGTAACTGCCCTTATGACCTATATCATAAGCTTTAGTGACAGCCTCTTCATACTCGTATTGAAAACCAGCGTCCCTATATTTCATCTTCCATTCTTTTTCTTTAAATTTCAAAACAATATTCGAATCATTGATAATAGGCTCCATTTTTCCCTTTAACGTATCACCTGCCTGAGAAGGAACAAAACCTCCAACATTGATTCCGTTAATGGTTATATTGGAATGAATCTTGTCTCCGCTTACCATTGCCGCGCTCAAAGCTGCAACCGTAATTAATAATGCTATTATTACACCGATGCCGATCTTGGTATTTCTGCTCATATATTAACCCCCGCTCATTTACAATTACAACTGCATCAATACTTGTACTAATATATTATATACAATTCCCTACTACATTAATGCCAAAAATCAAAATTACCACTATTTTTCTTTCCAATAAAGCTCGATTTTATCCCCTTCATTTATGACGTCGGTGAAATTTGCTTTGTTCCCGTTTAAAAGCATAGCATTTATTCCATTTATTTTTTTAAGGTCTATTTCAATGTTATTAAATACATCCACAAACAAGCACTGGTATTTGTTTGTCATAAGAACTGACGGTTTTCCGTTTATTGTTACATTCACGTAGTTTGCTTTTTCATCACCTTTTTCCGAGCCGCTTGTTTCTGTTCTATCATATGCAGTATAGCTGATTTGATCTCCGTCCTTTATAGTATCATTAACTCCGGCCTTTCTTCCGTTAATCACTACTTCCGTGTCAAAATAACTTATATCCAGATATTTCATAAGTCCATATACTGTATCAAGGTAGTCTATAATGACTTCGTCTCCATTATTAATTGCAGCATCCATATTGCTTTCAGAACCGTTTATGGTAATTACAGGATTTAAATTATAAGGCTTTTCATTTATATAAACAGTCTTTTCAGCATAATTGCTCACATAGTCTCTTACATAAGCCTCTGCCGGTTTACCTTCCGCTGCAGATTTCACAGTTATTACATCTCCGTTTGTAATAGACCTGTCAAGCCCTGCTGCATAATTGTTAAGGTAAATAACTGCAGGTTCTCCCGTCTCTCCCCTTACAGTCTCTTCTTTTCCATTAATCTTGAATCTTAATGAGTTTCCTCTCCTGCCAATAAGGTTACGGGGGTTGTAGTTCATCATTATGAGACTGTCTGCTATTTTAAGAGGTTTTGAATAAAACATCTTTACATTTAGACCATTTACAGTCACATTAAGAAAATCTCTTTGTCTGTTAAAATATGAAGTAACCGCAATTCCAATCGGAGTTATGAACTCCGGTCCTGAAAGTTCTTCGCTTTCAATAGCCACATCCTTTATAATATCAGTGCTTCTAACTCCTACTCTTTCTGCAGGTATCTGAAGATATTCGGCAATATATCCGGTGAGCCTTGGTATCTGACTTCCTCCTCCTACAAGAAATACCGCACTTGGTGATTTCCCGTTGAATTCAAGTATTTTATTGCTGATCTCTTCAGCCAGGCTTCTGATTGAGGAATCTATTTCGTTCAATACCTCCGATGAGCTGGTTTCATAAGTTAAGCCCATTATATCGGTATAGCTGACAATTTGA
Source organism: Clostridiaceae bacterium (assembly GCA_028697435.1). Classification (GTDB taxonomy): domain Bacteria; phylum Bacillota; class Clostridia; order Lutisporales; family Lutisporaceae; genus BRH-c25. The sequence goes on along the minus strand of JAQVFD010000038.1, from coordinate 1,365 downwards.
TTATTAAGCTTCCGTTTAGTTTTTTCAGCCTCGTCGAAACCAAGCAGAAGGAACTGAGATATTCTCTCGGTTATCTCATCTCCCGCTATTGAGGCCATTGCAAATGCAAATACTGTTCCATCCTTTGTAAGTGCAATATCTGATGTTCCCGCTCCGATATCCACCAGTGCCAGATTCAAAAGCTTCAAGCTGCTGGAAATAGAAACATTCATAGCTGCAATAGGTTCCAAAGTAAGGCTTGCAACTTCCAATCCCACCCTTGCGACTACTGCATACAGGCTTTCTACCACCAGTCTGGGAAGGAAAGTAGCCAGTACTTCTACACTTATATGTTTTGCTTTATGACCTTCGAGATTACCGATTATACTCCCATTAAGTAAATAGTTCACCACAGCATACCCTACACAAAAAAATGACTGATCCTCACCTTCACTCTGCTCTGCCATCTTTTTCTGGGCGTTTTGGACTGCTTCAATTTCAAGATTACTGATTAGGTCCCTTTCAACTTCTGCAGAGGGATCCGTGTCCTGCTCTGCAATGGCTTTGCATGTCTTTAAAGTTCTTCCGGCAGCAGCAACGGATACCCTTTTCAGCTTAAGACCCGTCTTTTCTTCAAGCCTTTCTTTTACCTTCTCCACTGCTTTTGCAACAAGCTCAATATCATGAACCTGCCCGTCATACATAACCCTTTCCTTGTGTTCTTCCACCTCATAGGCTTTAATTATGAATCTCTGGCCATCATGAAATCCAACTATGCCGACTACAGTTCTGGTACCTATATCCAAAGAAAATAACAGATCTTGTTCAGTCATATAAATCACCCTTACGCCGTTGATTTTGCTTACTTCTACATTTTTCCCGCTTTTTCTGTATAATAATATTCTATATGTGCGTAAATAAATCCTTCAAAATTGTTTTTCTATCGCCAATTAAAAAATACTATTATTTTCATGGTTTAATAACTTCAAAAAAAAGCAACCTATATATATGGTGCATTCAGAGGCTTACATAAACTGAAAGGAAGTGCTATTTTATGCGGAGATTCTCCAGAAGCATGATGACTTGGGGAGCATTGGGTGCGATGGCAGGATTGGTTCTAATCCCCACATTAAGTTCAAGAACACGCAAAAGAGTTTCACGTTCAGCAAGAAACGCATATTTCAAAGCATCAGACATGATGCAGGATATGAAAGACATGGGTAATAAGTAATAGAATGGGACAGGGGGACGCGGTACCTGTCCCCCTGTCCCATTCTTTATTTATCTAACAACTTGAGATAATCGCTTTTCAATGCTCCCATTATGATTTCGTCATAATATTTACCGTCGATGTATGCTGATTGCCTCGTTCTGCCCTCGCAGCAG
>JAQVFD010000300.1 GCA_028697435.1 Clostridiaceae bacterium | reverse complement strand
AGACATCATGATTGAATGTATCGACAAGTATTTCCCGGAAGGGACCAAAAGAACCTTCCCGGACGGAGGACTGTTCACATGGGCAGAGCTTCCGGAAGGCATCAATACCACTGAACTGTTGGCTGAAGCCGTTACAAATCCTGATGTCAAGGTTGCATACGTGGCAGGGGAAGGCTTCTTTACCGAAGGCAATGGTATGGGCAATAATTGTATGAGAATCAGCTTCGGCGGTGTTGCTCCGGATAGAATCAGAACAGGCATTAAAAGGTTAGGCAGGCTTATTTGCTCCAAATTAGTTTAGCGGTAGAAAAAATGCATCGCATTATTCAGACGCCAGATACCAGACTCCAGAATTCTGGAATCCCCTCGAAGCCCTTCTCAACTCTAGTGTCTGGTGTCTAGTGTCTAGTGTCTGCACACGATAGTGCGCATAATTACCACAAATCAGTGCTCAGATATTTTGTACCGGAGTCCGGCAGTAGTATCAGTATGTTCTTGCCTTTAAATTCACCTGTGAGCAGTTTTAGTGCTGCTGACAGGTTTGCACCGGCCGAGAAGCCGGCAAAAATGCATTCCTCACATGCCAACCTTCTGGTTGCTTGAATTGCCTCTTCATCTGATACTGTAATAAAGCCGTCGACCAGCTTTATCTTATCTTCAGTCATCAGGGGCAGCTCCATATTATAGCCTCCCCCTTGTATCTTATGCTTCCCGCTTCCTATATCCTCAGGATTGCTATAACGACGTGCATTTTCAGGTTCAACTCCAAAACACTTTATATCGGGAAAATGCCTTTTTAATGTTGTAGTAACACCGATAAAGCTACCGCCTGTTCCCATGAAATCAACGAAAACATCAATTTTTTCATCTATCTGTTTAATTATCTCATTGGCGACCCCGATTTCCCCCGCACGGGAGGTGCTGGGATTGCAAAACTGGTCTACTCTGAAAGCATTCAACTCTTTTGTAAGCCTTTGAGCTTCTATCTCCACCAGCTCCAGATCCTTTCCGGAGACCTGTCCCGGAATCGAATCCGGCATCTGATCTACAAGAACAACTTCAGCGCCAAAGGCTTTCATCATTTTTGCCCTTTCAATGGAGTTGCCCTTTGATATGACAGCAATGAACTTATATCCTTTCAGCTTACAGACAATAGCCAATCCGGTACCCATGTTGCCGCTGGTCAGCTCAACAACAGGCTGGCCAGGTTTCAGCCTTCCGCTTTTCTCAGCATCCTCAATTACCTGCAGTGCGACCCTGTCTTTCTTGCTCAAGCCGGGAGCCATAAATTCAAGCTTTGCAAAGATTCTTCCCTCAAGCCCATTGGTTATGTTGTCCAAGGCCAAAAGCGGCGTGTTTCCAATCAGATCCAATGCGTTTCTTAGTATCATATATGAACACCTCCATTCTCATATATTAATTCTACCACTGACAGGCGGCAGGTCAATAGTAATTAATGTTTTGCTCATCATTCAGAAGCTGTCCTCATGCTTTATTGCATTACCGTACTAAAATAAAAAACGAACTCTTTAGTTCGTTTATATTGAATTCTACTCTCGGATATGTTATTATTAAAGGTACGTAAAAATGCAAAATTGTATTATTACCCAACTATAACATAACATAAATATAGTCTCATGTCAATATATTTTGTCAAGTTTTTTAAAAAGATTTTTTCAGTGGAGGTGGGAGCCGATGTCCCTTGAAATTATGAAAATAAATTCATCTGTAATTGAGAAACAGGCAATTGAGGCAATCGAGAAGTGCAATGACCTTACCTATCGGTTTGGGTTGACGCTGTCACGGGCTGAGGCTGTCGAAGTTCTGAAATCTGAAAAGCTTGAGAAAATGTACAATAGGGGCAGGGAATTGATAAAGACCAGGCTGGTAGCAGCAAAGAAACTGTATCTGCTGGTTCGGAATACCAGGCTGGATACCCCTTGTTACACATACAATGCAACCCTAAGCGACAATGGGATAGGCAGCTTTTTCAAATTATACGATCCTGAATATGAAGCACATGAAACCATGGCTTCCATGGATTATCAGCTGTGCAGCCCTGTCACTGACCTGGCTGGGGTCGAGTATATTCAGAAATACCTGACGTACCTTTGCCTTGAAAATGAATTTTGCGGCTGTTTTGCGGCGGAGACCATCCATCATCTTCTCAGCGGATATGATAAGGGCTACAAGGATCTGCTGGTCAATATCTTTGAGCATGTATTGACGGGTGCCTTGGCATGTGTGTCGGTAAAGCGCAGCATAACCGAACTGTATGTTTCCGAAGAGGATGTCATGCACCTGCAGGATAAGCTGCGTCTGCTGGACGATCAGCAAATAGCTGCAGCCATCACAAAAGCTGCTGAGAAGCTAAGGGAGGAACTCCATATAACAAATCCTTCATTGCAGAATTACATTTCAAAAAGCCTGTCAAGGCTGACAGTAAATATAGTGAATACTGTAAGGACGGATACTCTCAGCAAGACCTTTATAACCTCAGTCAATCTTGATTTAAAGCCAAAAGTACAGTTCGAGTCTGGCAATAAGATGGAGGATGAAGCTTATAGGGAGCTGATCTATGAAATCATAGGGTGCAGATACTCATCGGATAAGCTTGCTCTTATTAAAGAAAAGGTCAGCTCCTTTGGCGATTTTGAAGATGTGCTTTTTGATGCTAATCTTACCAGGGAAGAAATG
>JAQVFD010000299.1 GCA_028697435.1 Clostridiaceae bacterium | reverse complement strand
GCTATGAGCACAATTTTGCCTGATGCAGTATTTATTGGATTCACCGGGACACCATTGCTTAGCAGAAAGGAAATGGCAAGACGAGGGATTAAAAGCAGCATAGAGGTTTTTGGTACGTATATTCATACCTACAAGTACCCAGAAGCGGTGGCAGATAAGGTTGTCCTCGATTTGCGCTATGAAGCAAGGGATGTACCGCAGGAAGTTGTCTCTCAAGACAAGATAGATCTGTGGTTTGAAATCAAAACAAAAGGACTCACCGAGCTTGCAAAAGCAAGATTAAAAAAACGGTGGGGCACATTAAAGGAAGTGTATAGTTCTGAAGCAAGGCTGTCTAAAATTGTTTCAGATATTATTTTCGATATGGAAATAAAGGACAGATTGAACAATGGCCGTGGTAATGCCATTCTAGTTGCATCTAGTATATATGAGGCTTGTAAATATTATAAATTATTTACCGACAATGGTTTCACCAAATGTGCTATTGTCACTTCCTATACAGCTGATATATCAGAAATTAAAGGTGAAGCTACAGGAGAATCAAGAGATACTGAAAACCGGTTTAAATATGCCGTGTATCAAAAAATGTTAAATGGCAGGGATGTAGAGTCCTTTGAGAAAGAAGTTAAGGAACGATTCGTCAAAGAACCTGGCCAAATGAAGTTACTGATTGTTGTAGATAAGCTTCTGACGGGCTTTGATGCACCCAGTGCTACCTATTTATATATAGACAAGTCCATGCGTGATCATGGATTATTCCAGGCTATCTGCAGAGTTAATCGTCTTGATGGTGAAGACAAGGAATATGGATATATCATTGACTATATGGACCTTTTTAAGAGTTTGGAGAAAGCTGTAGCAGATTACACATCTGAAGCTTTTGGTGGGTTTGAGAAATCAGATGTGACTGGTCTACTTAAAAATCGCGTACAGGAAGCGAAAAAACACCTAGAAGAACTTCTTGAAAGTTTAAGGGCACTGTGTGAGCCAGTAAAAATGCCACAGACCACATTAGAATATATCAAGTATTTCTGCTTTGAACATGATGGAGATGTGGAGGAACTTGAAGAAAATGAACCAAAAAGATTAGCCTTATACAAACTTACAAGTTCACTCTTACGTGCCTTTGCTGATGTGGTGGGAAATTTAGAAGAATTGGACTACACCAAAAAACAAATTGAAGATATCAAAAAAGAAGTAGTACATTTCCAGAGAGTTAGAGATGAGATAATACTGGCAAGCGGTGATTATATTGACCTTAAAAAGTACGAAGCTGATATGCGACACCTGATTGACAATTATATCAGTGCCGGGGAGAGTGAAAAGCTTTCAACCTTTGATGATATGACCTTAATTGAATTAATTGTTGAGCGTGGAGTTGATTTTGTCGATGAAATGCCCGAAGGAATCAGAAAAGATAAGGAAGCGGCCGCTGAAGTTATCGAAAACAATGTCCGCAGAAAGATTATTGAAAAAAGAAGTACGAATCCCCTTTACTATGAAAAGATGTCAGAACTATTAATGAAAATAATAGAGGAACGAAAAAATCAAAAGGCTGATTACAAGAAGTATTTGGAGATGATTGTTGAGCTTACCAGAAAGGTAGAAAAACCAGAGGAGTATTCAGGATATCCTGATAGAATCAAAAAATCTCCTGCACTTCGCGCTTTATATGATAACGTTACCAAGGATGAAGAGCTTATTTTAGAACTTCATGAAAAAATCATGGCTATTAAACCGGATAAATGGCTGGGAGATAAGGCCAAGGAAAAGGTAATCCAGCGTGGTATATATGAGGTTACTTATGATGATGAAGCAGTGGATAAAATATTCAGTATAGTGAAAGAGCAAGGCGAATATTATGGCAAATAGAATTGTGATTTCCGATATTAATATTGAGGTACAGAAAAAGAATATTAAAAATATGCACTTATCAGTATTGCCACCTGATGGGAAAGTTCGAATTTCGGTACCTGTAAATGCTAAAGATGAGACAATTAGACTTTTTGCTATTTCTAAAATTGGGTGGATAAAAAAGCAAATAGATAGATTTCAAAACCAACCAAGACAAACAGAGAGAGAGTTTGTTTCCGGTGAAAGTCACTATGTATGGGGAAGACGATATAGGATGGAAATAAGACATAATCATAGAAACAATGTGGAGATTAAAGGCAATAAGCTGATTTTAACTGTCCGAGAATTCAGCACAACTCAGCAAAGAGAAAAAATTATGACAGAGTGGTATCGGAAACAACTTAAGGAAAAGCTTCCGGAACTGGTCGAGAAATGGGAAGAAATCATTGGTGTAAAGGCTGAAACAGTTAGAGTAAAAAACATGCTGACCCGATGGGGAACATGTAATACAAAGGATAAGCGTATTTGGATTAATTTGCAGTTGGCAAAGAAACCGATAGAATGCCTTGAATATGTAATAGTACACGAATTGGTACATTTGTTGGAAAAAAGCCATAATTCGGTTTTTGTAGATTATATGGACAAGTTTCTTCCAGATTGGCGTGTAACTAAAGATTTACTTAATGGTTTTATCATGAATAGTTATGTGGAAGAATAGAGAACTTTGTGCTAACCAAGACAACATTATCTACTTTTGTTAAAGGTGAAACATGATTATATGTATTTAGTTAATAGCAGTTTTACCGGGAATAGTTTTTCTCGCAGATGAGCACCTGACAAAATT
>JAQVFD010000037.1 GCA_028697435.1 Clostridiaceae bacterium | reverse complement strand
TTATCTCATTTTTTACCACATCCGCCCCAACCATTATACCGCTAAGCTGTCTGCCGCTTCCTGTGACACCCGCGCCCAGGACCTTTGAACTATTGCCAAGGTCCGCCCTAAGGTTCCTCAAACCTTCCTTCACTGATTCGAGAGGCTGTCCATTTGTCCTGATGTATTGCTTTGACAACACGTTAATTTCTTCGTCCACTGCTACCACATTTGTACTTACAGATCCTACGTCTATCCCTATGTAGAACTTCATCATTTACCTCCGATTCTGAGATATCTCAACTTTAAGTGTTCCCTATATACTATACCGGTAGTCAAAAACTTTACATTCAATCCTCTACATTTCTGTTAAAATACTATATAATTATATTTGATGTTAAAATTCTACAAAATACAATAATCCATAAGGAGTAATTAATATGACTGAAAAAACTGCATTTATTGATTTTAACAGCTTTATAAACTCCATTTCATTATCCCTGGACTTGGCGGAAGGAGCTGCTTTTAAAGACGAACGCAAAAAGGTAAATTTCAATGTTCCGATACCGGGCTTCAGCATATATAACCACAACTTCGCCAGTCACTCAAAACGTACAGCTCTTGCATCACTATGTATTGCAGAAGCACTGAATTATGATGAGGAGAGGCTTAAGAACCTTTATATTGCTGCCAGCACTCATGATATCGGTGCAGTTGAAGCATTTGCCGAAGCCCATGGAGACAGCAACTTTATATATGAGCATTCGGAATTTGGTTCCAGCATAGTAAAAAAACTGCCTTTGGATAAATCTATTTCAAGATTCATTAAATTTCATCACGAAAGCTGGAACGGTTCGGGTCCTAACGGACTTGTGGGAAGTGAGATACCGGAGGAGTCTCAGATTATACATATAGCTGATATGTTTGAACTTATTTATAATGACGAACAGCCATACTGGATGCAAAAGGACTATATAATTAACTGGATTCAGTCTAAAAAAGGAAAAATGTTCAGCGGTTATATTACTGATGCATTCTTACAGGCATGCAAAAATGAAAGATTCTGGCTTGACATGGAGAATATCAATACAAATCCTTCTATCTTAACTCGCAAACATCCCCCTATAAAAGCATCAATATCTCTCAATACAATAAAGAACATTGCTGTTGTCTTTGCCGCTATTATAGACAAGAAAAGCACCTTTACCCATGAGCATTCTATAGGTTTGACCAATTATGCCTCTATATTTTGCAAGTATTATAATTTTGATAAGAAATCTACAATGAAAATGAAAATTGCAGCCTTGCTCCATGATATAGGAAAGCTTGCCATCCCCAATTACATATTGGACAAACCCGGGAAGCTCAGTATGGATGAATACACTATAATCAAATCACATACTTACTATACAAAGCTCATTCTGGGCAATATCTCCGGTATGGAAGAGATTACTCCCTGGGCAGCCAATCACCATGAGACCCTCAGAGGCACAGGTTATCCTGAAGGTATTGATGCCGAAGGATTATGTCATAAATCAAGGATCATGGCTGTATGCGATGTATATCAAGCTCTTACAGAAAACAGACCTTACAGAGACGGTATGAAAAAAGAAAAGGCCCTTGGAATCATTGATTCAATGGTTGGAATCGGAAATCTTGATGCAAATGTTGTAAAGGACTTAAAGGATATTATTTAGCACCGTCTTTAATCTCCTCCATTACACTCCCTATTATGGATATGCCTTCAGTAATCTGTGCAGGACTTGCAGCGGCAAAGCTTATCCTTATGTGATTCTCCCCAACCTCACCCTTAATGAATACAGTTCCCGGTGTAAAAACAACTTTCTTGTCCCTGCATTTTTCAAATAGTTCGATAGAGGATACTTTCTCCGGAAGCTTTACCCACAGGTTTAATCCCCCGTATGGCTGGGTGAAGCTTGCCCCCCTGAGAAATTTTCTTGCAGCTCTTACTGCTTCAAAATACCTAATGCTGTATTCCCGTTTCATATACTCCAGATGTTTATTCCATATACCGCTTCTTAAGTACAAATCAAGAACCCTCTGCATCAGTCCTGAGGTGTATATGTCTGTTATATGCTTGATTCCCATAACCTTTTCCCTTATGCTTTCCGGGATTATCAAATATCCCACTCTGAGCCCGGGCATGAATATCTTAGAAAAGCTCTTAATATATATAACCCTGTCTTCCCTGTCAAGTCCCTTTAAAGGCATTTTGCCAACGTCAAGATAACTCAGGTCACTCATATAATCATCTTCCACAACCATAACATCATATTTTCTGCAAAGCAGCAAAAGGTATTTTCTTTTCCGGTCAGAATAGGTGCACCCTGTAGGATTCTGAAAGTTCGGCATAACATAAATGAACTTTGGTCTTATTAATGCAAGTTTCTTTTCCAGTTCTCTCATGTCAGGGCCGTCTGGCATAAGCGGTATTTCAATAATTTTTGCCCCCCTGGACTTGAATACCGCTACAGCTCCATTATATGTCGGACTCTCTACAAAAACGCAGTCTCCGTTTGATAGCAGCACTCTTGATACAATATCTATACCTTGCTGTGCCCCGGAAATAACATGAACCTCAGAAGCACCTGCATTGATTCCATATTCAAGCAGGTACTTTGATATTGACTCTCTTAAGGGTTTATATCCCATGCTCTCGTGATACATGAATGCCTTCCCCCCATCCCGCTCCAATATCTCGTCAAGCATCCTTCTGAAGTCCTTTATGGGGAAAAGATTTGGATCCGGGGAAGCTGTGGAAAGATTGATGATATCCTCATCTGCTCCTATATCCAAATCAAACTCTATTTCATCCATTGAATAAGTTAGATTGCTTTCCAGATTTATCACAGCCTTCAGAGGCATTACAAAGGTTCCGCTTCCTACCTTCTTATAAATAAGCTTGCTATTTTCCAAAAGTTTGTAAGCATTAACTATCGTTATGTTGTTTACATTCAGATGTTCAGCGAAACTTCTTATTGTAGGAAGCTTGCAGTCTTCCGCCAATATGCCCTCGATTATATACTTTTTCAACTGCTCATAGAGCTGTATATAAAGCGGACTGCTGCTGCTTTTGTTTATTTTTATTTCTATATCCTTCGGAAGTATTACATTACCCATACCCTCACCTCATTTTGTATCGATACAATGATTATACCATGGATATATATTTTTCATAAAGAATTGTCCGGATTTTTCCGATATATTATATAGGATTCATACCAAAGCAGAAAAGGATTGCAGCTTTGGCGGAATATCACATGGAGGTGGAAAAATGAAGATCGAGAATTCAAACATTTGTTTAAAGAGCGAGAGTTCCTCGGTATCTTTTAAACAAAAGCAAGAGAACCTACAGTTTTGGATAGGTGAAAATCCCGAAGCACAGGCAAACAATACTCCCGGCATAATTGTCGACATTTCAAAAAAAGCCATGGAGCTGCAGCAACAAGTCAGCAACAGTAAGTCCCAGTGCATTGACGATGAAACTAATGATGCCATGAGTGAGAAGGACAAACAAAAGCTTATGCTTCTAGAGGCAATGCTGACACGTCTACTGGGCAGAAAGTTCAAATTCAGGATGCCTAAAAAAATCAGAAACAATAGCAGCACCCCTATTAACCAAGGAGTTCCGACAAATAACGGCAATGGGAATCCAAGAGCTGAATGGGGATTGATTTACGACAGCAAAACCACTCATTATGAAAGTGAAAAGGTTTCCTTCAAATCAACCGGAACCGTAAGAACATCAGATGGGCGAGAAATCAAAATAGACCTTCAGTTGAACATGAGCAGAGAGTTTTTCTCCAGTGAAGAAATTCACATAAGAGCAGGAAATGCAGTAATGAAGGATCCCCTTGTTATCAACTATGATGCCCCCTCAGCAATGCTGTCAGGCAACAAATTCAGTTTCGATATTGACTGTGACGGAAGTCCTGACCAGATATCCCGCTTAATGGCAGGAAGCGGCTTCCTTTCCATTGATCTCAACAATGACGGTATAATAAATGACGGAAGTGAACTCTTTGGACCTCAAAGCGGGGATGGCTTTGCGGATTTATCACTATATGACCTGGATAGCAACGGTTGGATTGATGAAAACGACAATGTATTTGACCGCCTAAGAATATGGACAAAAGACGAATATGGAAATGACACGCTATTTGCACTTGGTGAGAAGGGTATAGGCGCAATATATCTGGGCAGCGCAGGTACGGTCTTCAGCTTGAGAGGAGAAAACAACAGTGAAAATGGTGTTATACAAAAAACCGGCATTTTCCTGCATGAAAACGGTGCTGCAGGATCAGTACAGCACGTTGATTTGATAGTATAAAGGTAAGAAGCCCGCTTCTTACCTTTCTGCTTTTTCCACCATCTGTATTTTCGTACCGTCGGTTTTCATTTTATATAACCTGTTTGAAGCAGAATCAACAATGAAATACACCCACCCATCGGCAATATTTATTAATTTGGAGCTTTCATAATTCATTATTGCCTTCTCTGTACCATCCTTTTTTATTCTGAATATCCTGTTTCCGTTATACCCGTTGCTGTAGTATATCCATTCATCCGATACATTTATATAAAGGGCTTCTTCCTTTGTAAGCTCCGTATTCTCGCTTCCGTCAGTTTTGATTTTATAAAGCTTATTTCCATCAGAGCCATTACTGTAGTATATCCAGTCCCCGTCTGCATTTATATATGCCGCTGAGTTCTCTGATATCCCGACATTTTGCTTTCCGTCGGTACTAACTTTATAAATCCGTTTGTCATCGTCTCCGTTGGTGTAATATATCCACCCGTCCTGTACATTCAAATACGAAGAAAAGCTTTCTCCAATCAGTGTTCTTTCTGTGCCATCGGGTTTGATCTTATATATCCGCCTGTTATCGGAAGCATTACTGTAATAAATCCACCCATCCACTACATTTATAAAGGAAGCGGAGTCATCAGTAATCTTTGTCCTTTTAGTACCGTCTATTCCCATTTTATATATGCTGTTATTCTCCGTTTCTTCTATATTGCTGTAATACACCCAGTCTCCCTGCACATTCAGAAACATCGACCTGTCGCTGTTTAATTTAACTTTTTCCGATCCGCTTATTTTCATCTTGTATATGCTTACATCGTCATTCCCATTGCAGTAATAGACCCAGCCCTCCTGAAATGCTACAACACCTCCGTTGGTAATGTTCCCCAAGGTATTGCCATAACCCTCTGCCGGCATTCCGACTATATCTTCAGGAGAATCCGTGTCCCTTCCAAAGCAGCCTGACATAGCAAATATAACTAATAGCACCAATACAGAAACACTAATGAGCTTTTTCATATTTTTCCCCTCACATTTATATTCCTTAATATATTCAACATATTTCCCCTATTTCCTTCCTTTTGCAGTATAATAAAAGAATAATATGGAACATATACGTCTATATATGTTGTGAAAAAGATTTATCATCACAAAATTAGATAGATTCTAATTTTGTGTTAAAGTAATGTACTTTTCACAACATATGAATCGGGGAAAATGTTTTACACTATTTGAATTCTATGTAAGATGCTTAGTGTAAAACATATATATTACTTCATTTATGGAAATAATAATGCAATATGGTTTTCATAAAATGAGGTGAAATTATGGGCGTTCCAAACTTCAAAAGACTGCCGAATCACATCGGAGTTATCCCGGATGGGAACAGGAGATGGGCCCTGGGGAAGGGTTATGAGAAGCAGGATGGGTACAATTATGGAATAAAGCCGGGATTTGAGCTTTACAATCTGTGTACTGAACTGGGAATAAAAGAATTAACCTTGTATGGCTTTACAGAAGACAATACCAAGAGGCCTTCCATACAGACACAAGCTTTTAGAAAAGCCTGCGTCGATTCTGTAATAGAGCTTGCCGGAAGGGATGCGGAGCTATTGGTCCTTGGGAACACAAAATCCCCCATGTTTCCCCAAGAGCTTCTCCCTTTTACTAAGAGAGTAAAGTTTGGAAAAGGGCTTATTAAAATTAATTTTTTGGTCAATTATGGATGGAACTGGGATCTGAATCATAGGTCGCATATTGCATCTGCCGGTATTTCGAGAATTGATTTAATTATCCGTTGGGGCGGGAGGCGCAGACTCAGTGGTTTTCTCCCCGTACAATCAGTATATGCCGATTTTTATATCGTCGATGACCTATGGCCGGATTTTAAACCGGAGCACCTGTATGAAGCCCTTTTGTGGTATCAGGAACAGGATGTGACCCTTGGAGGTTAACTATAAAGGAGCAGTATATGAAATACAATTTTAGAATCTCCATACCCAGGAAGGTTCAGAATATAATGGATAAGCTGTATAATAGCAATTACCAGGCTTTTATAGTAGGAGGCTGTGTAAGGGACAGCATACTTGGAAAAGAGCCGGAAGATTGGGATATTGCCACCAATGCATTACCCGGTGAAGTAAAAGAGCTTTTTCAAAAAACCGCGGATACAGGTATTTTGCATGGTACCGTCACAGTGTTTATTGAGAAAAGCAGCTTTGAGGTTACCACATATCGTATAGACGGTGAATACACAGATTTAAGGAAACCCAAATCAGTTACTTTTACTTCCTCTATTGAAGAAGACCTTTCAAGAAGGGACTTTACCATAAATGCCATAGCTTACAGCCATGAGACAGGAATTGTGGATCCCTTTGGCGGTGTTTCCGATATCAGGGAGAAGATTATCAGGACAGTGGAAGACCCTGACAAAAGGTTCAATGAAGATGCCCTTCGTATGCTGAGGGCTATACGTTTCTCTGCGCAGCTTGGATTTTCTATTGAAGAAAAAACTCTAAAGTCCATAGGAAAAAATAGCAGTCTAATAGATAGTATAAGCTCCGAACGCATAAGAGATGAGTTGACAAAGATACTATTGTCCGACAACCCCCTTTGCTTTTCACTCTTAATGGATACAAACCTGATAAGGTATGCTCTGCCGGAATTTGAACCCTGTTTTTTAACCGGTCAGGACAACCCTTACCACTCATATAATGTGGCTGAGCATTCGCTGCGTTCAGTAGCCAATATTGAAAAGGACAAGGTTCTCCGATGGACAATGCTGCTTCATGACATAGGAAAGCCCGGCACAAAAACTACTGACAGCAAAGGGATTGATCATTTTTACAATCATCAGCAGCTGAGTGTCAAACTATCCAGAACAGCAATGATGAGATTGAAGTTTGATAAAAAGTCCATGGATAAAATTCTTTTGCTGATACGATGCCATGATATGCACATAAAAGATGAACCCAAATCAGTTCGAAAAGCCATGCACAGAGTCGGAGAGGATATGTTTGAGTGTCTTCTCATGGTTATTGAAGCGGATAAAAAAGCTCAGAATCCCAGACTTCTGGAGGAACGTACCAAAAAATTCACAAGGCTTTGGAAAATATATAAAGAAATTAAAGAAAAAGACCAGTGCACAAACCTGAAGTCCCTGGCAGTAAACGGTGATGACCTTATTGCCATAGGTATCAAACCGGGAAAGGAAATAAAAGAACTCCTCAACAGCCTTTTGGAAAAGGTTATTGAAGAGCCCAAGCTTAACAGAAAAGAAATATTGTTGAATCTAATTCGTAAGCATAACCGAACCGAATGATATTGCTAATGCTACCAACCACATTACCGCTACTATTATTACACTCTTCTTTTCAGGAATACCCGCTACTACCGCTATACCGAACACCATAAGTATTGACTGCCATATAATAAAGGGATCAAGATTATTAAGCAGTATGTCTTTAAATGAGGGACTAAAATCCAGATATATAAGATTGCCCGTGAAATACATATAAGCAAACTTCGCTACCATTCCTATTATAGATGCCATATATGCCAGAGTATAGACTGCCAGAACCTGCTTGTATTTTATCTCACCCTTGAGTGCTCTGATAAATGCCATATATACAAGTGCAATCACCAGAATAATGACAGCTGCGGATATTGCCCCTACGGCGGCAGAAATAAGATTCATCGTAGGTGAATTCATAAAAGCTATTGATGACCTTAATGCTTCAGCCTGTTCAGGCGGCATAGAGGTCGCTTTTTCTTCCATCATTTCGGCAAACAGATCCTCACCAAGAATCTTGCTTCCATAGGTATATAAAGCTGTCACCAGAGATATAATAAATAGTTTCAATGCCCATACAGGTTTCTCCAAGTATTCCCTGAACAACTCCGTTGGTTTGACAAAAAACAGTTTTAGCTTTTTAAGCATTTTATTACCCCCACAAAAAAATATTCAGTTCCATATTGACATTATACGGAATTTGGAACCCCATGTAAATAACGACCTTATTTCCGGTTAATTCATATCCTGCAGGTAGGTAAGAGCCTTTTGACTTAAATAGGTTATCCTGTTCTGAGCTTCGGAAAACTCCTTTTCTATAAAGGATCTTCCTCCCTCATTATTATTGAGCCAAACCATATAATATATTATAAAATCATCCTTCAATACACTAACCCTGTTGTATACCATGTCAGGGCTCCTGCCCAGACAATCGGACACGGCTGATATCACATCATTCATCATGGAAGGAATCCTGCTCAATGATATGATAATTTCATCTTCAGTAACCGTAACCACTATAATACTACTGTTTTCAACATTTTTCACAGTCACTACCGACTTCCTCACCATAGCTTCCGTCAATGCATCCAATAATACTCTATGAAACTCCTTTTCCATTTAACACTCATCCTTTTAAATAATTAGAAATGTTGCGGTAACAAGGTTTGATACCAGGTGAGCTGTCACAGCACCATAAAAACCCCTTTTTTCATATATGTAAGTGCAATAAAGCCCTAACCCGAAAAATGTAGGAATACCGGATATGTTAAAATGCAACATTGTAAAAAGCGCTGCAGAAATAATCGCGGCTGCCACAGATGGCATCCTTCCAAGCAAAAGCTTATCATAAATATAATACCAGAAAATATACTCCTCTACGAAAGGTGCCAGTACTACTACAAGTATAAAAAGTAACACCTTGTAGTATATCTCCCCGAATGCAAATTCTTCTACAATTTCCTGGGACTTAGGCTCTATTTTGAAATATATGTTTAAAATGTGCACATATAAATTATTGACCTGATTGATCACTGCTTTAAAAATCAGCGTACCGCCGGAAACGTAAACGATGTCCCGTGCTCTTACAGACCATATATTTATGTTTCTTATCTGCATTTCATCTTCAGTTTTCCCATGTACTCCGGCAAGAAGAATCAGTACCCCGATAAATGGAATCAGCTCATGGGTAAAATATGCAGCAGACCAGTAAATCACTCCTATGACAAGCTTTGCAACAATATTAAGATCCTTAAATACATAATTGTACAGAGATATAAAAATCGGGACGTTAATAAGCAAAAAAGTAAATATAATTATGAATGCCTCATATATCTTCAATAGTGCCCCCCCAATCAGACAGGTCTACTCCCAGTCTATCAGTACCTCCCAGAGTTCTTCTCTTCCAAAATGAGTCTCAGAGGAATAAGGAATCAGAATATCATCTTGAGTAGTACCTAGTTTATTCTTTATTATGTTTAAATCCTTACTCACTGATGATCTGGTGATTTTATCAAGCTTTGTCGCAACGACAATTACAGACTTTTTATAATATTTTAAGAAATCATACATAAGCTTATCATCAGCGGTAGGTTCATGACGTATGTCCACCAACAGGACAACGTTCTTCAGATTTTCCCTGAACCTTAAATAGTCCTCTATCATTTTGCCCCAAGCTTCCTTCTGACTCTTTGATACAGCTGCATACCCATAGCCGGGTAAATCAACTAAAACAAGCTGATCATTAATAAGAAAAAAGTTGATTAATCTTGTCTTCCCGGGGCTTGAGCTTGTCTTGACAAGCTTTTTCCTGTTAAGAAGCGAATTAATGAGTGAAGATTTACCAACATTAGATCTGCCGGAAAAAGCTATTTCCGGCAGATTAAGTTCTGGATACTGGTTTTGCAAAACAGCACTTTTTATAAATTCACACTTTTTAATTATCATGTTTCTCATCCCTTAGCAATGCATGAGACAGGACTTCATCCATATCTGATGCAAGCACAAACTCCATGTTTTTCTTTACAGTATCCGGAATTTCTTCTATGTCCTTTTCATTCTCATAGGGAAGAATAACCTTCGTTATACCTGCCCGTTTGGCGGCAAGCACTTTCTCTTTCAGACCGCCTATAGGAAGCACTCTCCCCCTGAGAGTAACTTCTCCGGTCATTGCTACATCTTTATTCACCGGAATCTTTGTAAGGGCTGATATTAAAGCAGTCGTCATGGTTATCCCTGCTGAAGGACCATCTTTGGGAGTGGCACCCTCCGGGACATGTATATGGATATCCATATTTTTTGAAAATTCTTTGTCAATACCAAATTCTTCAGATCTGGAACGGATATAGCTTAAGCCTGCTCTTGCGGATTCCTTCATTACATCTCCCAAATGTCCCGTAAGTTCAAGTTTTCCTGTGCCCGACATTACAGAAACTTCGATGAACAATGTTTCTCCGCCAACAGAAGTCCATGCCAGACCGGTAACCACCCCTACCTCATTCTTTTGGTTTTTTAGATCGTGCCTGTATTTTGGAATTCCAAGATACTTTTTCAGGTTAGAGGGAGTAACCCTGATTCTTTTCTTATTATTTTCAACTATTTGAGTTGCACTCTTTCTAATAATATTTGCGATTTCGCGTTCTAAATTCCTTACCCCTGCTTCTCTGGTGTAACCGTTTATCACAGCTCTTACAGTGGCTTCGGAAATAATAATATTCTCGTCCTTAAGTGAATGCTCCTTTACCTGCTTCGGTACAAGATAACCTTCAGCTATATGGAGTTTTTCCTCTTCAGTATAACCCGAAATATGTATTACCTCCATTCTGTCCAACAATGCTGCAGGTATGGTATCTACTGAATTTGCAGTAGTTAGGAACATAACCCTTGAAAGATCGAAGGGTAGTTCCAGATAGTGATCCCTGAATTCTTTGTTCTGTTCCGCATCAAGAACTTCAAGTAGTGCGGAAGCCGGATCCCCCCTAAAATCACTGGCTAACTTATCTATTTCATCGAAGAGAAATAACGGATTCCTTGAACCTGCTTGTTTTATTGAGTATATTATACGACCCGGAATAGCTCCTATATACGTTCTTCTATGTCCCCTAATTTCTGCTTCATCGCGGACTCCACCCAAGGACATCCTTGCAAACTTTCTTCCCATTGCCCTTGCAATAGATTTTGCAATGGAGGTCTTTCCTACTCCGGGAGGTCCAACCAGACACAGTATAGGTCCTTTCATGTTGTTGGAAAGCTGCCTGATAGCCAAGTACTCAAGAACTCTTTCCTTGACCTTTTTGAGTCCATAATGGTCCTCGTCCAATACCCTTCTGGCATTCTTTATGTCAAGGTTGTCTTCAGTCATGGTATTCCACGGCAAATCAAAAATCCAATCTAAATATGTCCTCGTCA
>JAQVFD010000036.1 GCA_028697435.1 Clostridiaceae bacterium | reverse complement strand
TCCGTTGTAAAAATAATGCTTGATCTCCCTCATTTCTGTTACCAGATCCGCTGCATCAATAATCTCATTTGGAGCATTCCTCCCGGTTATAATTATCTCCATATTGGCAGGCTTTGCCTTTAGCAACTCAAGTACATCACTGACTTTTAGCAGATTATTTTCCAACACTCCTAACAATTCATCAATTATCAGGACATCGCATAAGTTTTCCCGTACCACATTTTTTAAGAACTCAAATCCTTTATCGATATCTTCTTTTAATTCAAGCTTTTCCTGATCTGAAAGAGTCCAAAAAAAGCCTCTTTTCCTTTCAAAACGGAATATTTCAAAAAAGGGATGCAGCTTCTCGACACTATGTAGTTCCCCTGTATCTCCACTCTTCAGAAACTGAACCATGGATACTTTAAGCCCTCTGCCACATGATCTTAATCCTTGACCTAAGGCTGCTGTCGTCTTGCCCTTTCCATTTCCCATATATACCTGAACAAGTCCTTTCTCAAGCTTCATAACCTTCAAGCCCTCCATTCCTTTTTGTATATGCATCTATATAGTATATTATAGCTGTAATAGGATATATTTTAAATACAAATATTAACACAATAAAAAAAGCGCATATGTTCTGCGCTTTCCCTATAACTCCTCCCGCTCTTCCCCCATCTCCTCACCGGATACCTCCATTTTTGAGATTGATACCTCATAGGCTGTTCTGGTGATGACCTCATCCTCAGACACCTTTTTTTGATAATTGCGACTCTGTATTCTCCCCCATATCCTAATTCTGTCCCCTACTTTCAAATTTTCAGAATATCTTGCATTCCTGCCCCATGCGATGCAAGGTATGTAGTCAGACTTGTTATAAGGTCTGTTTACAGCCAGCAGCATATCCGTAATCTCCCGTCCGAAAGGAGTAGTCCTGTATATTGGTTTTTTGCATATATAGCCGTCCAGATAGATCTGGTTTGGATTCTTAACTTCCTGATCGATTGGTCTCAAATTCCTGGCAAATATAGTAAGAATAAGTTTATTATTCCCTTCGTGATACTTATTGTATGACCTGAGTTGTCCTTCTACCAGCAGAGTTGCTCCCACATCAATATTGAGCCCCTGTATAAGTCTTTCTGAAATCGTTATCGGAAGATTATCAGAAATATCACTCAGTCTAGAAACCTCTATGTATACCGTATAAAAACCTTCACCGTACATCTCATGGCTAAACTCCGGTTTGGAAATTACCGTACCATATACGGTTACATTGTTGCTCTCAATGACTTTTTCAGTCATAAGCCCCGCTCCTTTCCATATTCTTGCGTATTTCAGGCATAATCTACACTATACATATTCAACAATTTCAAATAATATGAATCCTTTTATGATAAAAATCCCTCTGCCTCAGTTTTTATACTGATTCAGAGGGATTTTTTACGGATTAGTTTTTCTTTTTTTTAACAGAGCCCAGGAGCTTATTCACTATACTGCTTGCAGCGTTCATTTCTTCACTTCCGAGCAACACCATCAAATCATTACTATTAAGCAGTGACAAGCCCTTTTCAACAGCATAATGCAGTAAATGGTAATATCTAAAGGAAACATCATTTTCCTCGAAAACTTTTTTATAAATCCTAATACTCTTCAGCGGCAGCTCTCCTATATTAGAATCTCTATCCATACAGTTAGTAAGGATTACCTTCTTGCACTTCAGAATCTTTACCCACTCTGCGATTAGAACAGCTTTTTCTTCATGAAAGCCGGGATTCATATCCCCCGTAACAGATATAACAAGTATAAGATTATCATAATTCAAAATCTGTATTGAATCAAAAGCTGTGGTATAATCATGAACTGACTTGCAGTAATCATCTATAACCGTAAAGTCACCTTCATATATTTTTTCTAAGTGTCTTGAAGAAGTCTTATAGTCTTCTATAGACTCCTTAATGCTTTTTATATCTATATCATAATAAAGTCCGCAGGTAATAGCCGCCAAAGCATAATATATACTGTGTCCTCCAAGTATATGCAAATGCACAGGCACTTCGAAGGGATCAATCTTTTTGCCGCTCCCGGTATAAAAACTCTTCTGCACACAATAGTTGAAACAGGTTATTTCATCAACATCTATACTCGATGCGGTCACAACAGCTTTCTGGTTCAGCCCGTAAGTAATGAACCGATTAATATTTTGATACTCATCATTGTTCATTATTACAGTTACTTTCTCTGAAAATCCGGAAATAATATCAGCTGCCGGCTTATTTCCACTATCAGTCAATATTACACTGTCAAAGCTCATATTTTCGAGATAAAAAAGGATGTTCTCACTTGTGTTAATAGCTATCGGCATTATTCCCAACTTCATCCTGCTGTCATCTCTTCTGTTGAATACACTCTGCAACATCTCAACCAATATGCTCTTACCGCTTTCGCCGAACACTCCTATAAGCTTAGAATTATACTTCTCTTTTTCGAAGGATTTTCCGATTAATATATCCTTTATTACATTATGTGAATCAGCCGTTTTCCTTATTCCTTCCGGACTACATATGTTCATTTCACCAACTCCCGGCTCATAAGTATGATTTGCACACTGCTTATTTAGGCTAATTAATATAATTGGCATACTGTCATTTTTTTATGTATGCTTTATTTCAGTGCAAGTCTAATGCTCTTATTTCTTATAGCCCGCATCTTCAGGAAGCTTCTTCTTATTGAACCTCTGATCTGCGTATTTCATTACATCCTTCAATTCATTGTCAGTATCATCAAAGATTTTTGACAAAGATGATGCACCGGAAAAAAAAGCCTCCAGCACAAGCGCTTTTCTGAGATTTTTGATAAATTTTCTGTCCATAATGATCCCTCCTTCAGTACATTATATTAAGGGATCATGACGATTGACATTGGGCTTCGGACCAAAAAATTGATATAAGTCGGTCTTCATCATTCCGTTATACAGTTTCCTTTTTTTATCTGCCCTTCTTCCAAAAAACCTTTCAAATTCCTCATGGGAAGTAATTATATAAAAGGACCAGGTTTCAAGATTTGAAAACACCTTTCCCATATCCTTATACAATCTTTCAACGCTTTTCATATCAGATATCCTTTCCCCATAAGGAGGGTTCGTTACAATAAAGCCGTATCGATCTTTGCTACTGAGCTCCTTAACATCTCTTTTCTGGAAATGAAGCTTATCTTCAAGGCCCGCCATTTTCGCATTTATCCTTGCCACTTTCAAAGCACTCTCATCAATGTCATAACCTTGGACATTCAGTACAGCATCATGTCTGACCATTGAAGCGGCTTCTTCCTTTGCTTCATTCCATAACTTGCCTCCGATCCATTTCCAGTTTCCTGAAACAAAACTTCTTTCGTGCCCAGGAGCAATATTAAGTCCAATCATGGCCGCTTCAATAGGTATTGTCCCTGAGCCGCAGAATGGATCGATTAAGGCTCTGTCCGCTTTCCAAGGTGTAAGCAGCACCATGGCAGCAGCAAGTGTCTCTTTAATCGGAGCAGCATTTGATAATTCCCTGTACCCTCTTTTATGCAGGGATAAACCGCTGGTATCCAAATACAATGCTGCCTTATCCCTGTTAAGGAATACATGTATTGGATACCGCTCACCTGTTTCTTCAAACCACTGCTGCTTATATTTGGTTTTCAGACTTTCCACCACAGCTTTTTTTACTATTGCCTGAATGTCTGAGGTACTGAACAGCTTTGACTTTATTGAAGAAGCTTTAGCGACTGGGAATTCCGCATCTTTTGGTATCCAGCGGTACCACTCCAGCCTCTTTGTCTTTTCGAACAATTCATCAAAAGAAAGAGCTTCAAACTCACCTATTTTAACAAGTATCCTTTCTGCCGTACGCAGCCACAGGTTTGACCTGCATATTCCTTTTTCATCTGCCACAAATGAGACTCTCCCGTCTTCCACCTTTGATATTTCATAACCCAGACTCTTTATTTCCCTGGAGAGTATCGCTTCCACGGCAAAATTGCAGGGTGCCACTAATTCTATATTTGACATAGTTATCCTCCCTTGTTATGCTTCCTCATTTATTAATTTACTTTTTTAATTATACATTATTTATTATTTGTTTAATATGAAATATAATTTGCCTCTTTATAATTCTTCCATAATTTACTGGACAGGTATTATATGATAGAATAAAAACTGTGCATTGCTTTAATTTTTTGGGGGTGGGATTTATGAGCAGCCATGATATTATCAAATCAATAATATCAAACATGGAAAAGGTCATTATCGGGAAGACTCCTGAATTATATCAGATTCTAAAAGGCATATTTGCAGGAGGCCATATACTGATTGAAGATGTTCCCGGAGTTGGAAAAACAACTCTATTGACGACAACTGTGCTGCTGAAGAAGATGTTGTAGATTTTTCAGCGTCAATTATAAACCAGATAATTGGTCGAGGGCTCAGCATCAAGGTATTCTTGAATGCCTCTCACGGAAGATACTTTGAATTGACAGACAGGCCTGGGTTCAACAAGCTTATGGACTTTTTGCTGTCACAAAAAAGTGATGGTACAGCAGAATTGTTTCAATACATTTATGAAAACACCAATCGGCTTCACATAATGAACAGAATAGCAATTGTAGTCTCGAAAATTGATAATTCCCTCGCAGATGCTCTAATCAGAATGAGCAGTTCAGGCTACTCAATTTCTGTATTCTACTGTATTGACAATCAGGAGCAGAGAGATTATTCATCATTGCTGGAAGATAATCAAATCCAATGCTGCTATTACAGAGATTTTATAGAATATCCGGGAAGGTGAAATCATGCTGCGTATTCATCTTATTTTTTTGTATGCATATGTAATTCTTATATGCAAAGCAATGACAGCTTGTTATAGAATTATTGACTTTAACTATATTCATGTACACTTTCTTTTTATTATAGGCGTTCTTTTGTATAAGCTGTATGACTTTGCTGCTTCAAAGATTATAATAAAAAGGTCCGGTATTTTATTGGCTGTATCGACATTGCTGGTTATTCTATTAATTAATTTTGATACCTTTAAGCTAATTTGGAATTCATATATGCTTCAGAACTTTAATAGCATCAACCTGAGTATTTATCATGGAACCGAAACATCTTTCAGCCAATTCCTGCCCTTCCTTATTGTCCTTATACCGCTTACCGTGGCATTCTGCTGCTATTTTTTCTCAAAGGGTCTGTCATATATTTCAATAATAATAATAATCTTATTCATGTTTTCATTTTGGAATAACGGGTTGGACAGGCGTCTAGCCTATTATGTGCCCTTTTACATAGCATTGAGTCTGGCGCACTTTGGTGTTGTCAAATATGATGCAATAGTCAGAAGATATGAGTGTTCTAATATTAAAGTAATAGTCACATTTAAGAATATTTTGTTCTATTCTCTGATTGTATCCACTGCAATTACACTTTTATCAGTATCAGCATCACATCTTTTCGGTACTAAAAGCATAGTACAGCTAAAAAGTGATTATGACACTAAAAAAGCTGCCCTTTTCAACAACAGCAATGAGTCAGCCTTTAATCTTTCAAACACCGGATACAGTACTGACAGTCAAAAACTCGGAGGTCCTGTTGAATTGAACGCTTATGTTTCCTTAAAGGTAAAAGCTGACCGACCCCTATATCTTAGAGGAACAGTAAAAGATCACTACAGCGGTAACAATTGGAGCAAAAGTACAGATCAATTCAATGTTATAGGAAAGGATATTAACATGCCCTTAGAGGGTGAAACAAAAAGAATCACTGTCTATAACTATGGGATCTCAACCTCAACCCTCTTTGCCCCCATTAACACGGTCAGAATAACACCGAAGAAAGGAAGTGTAATATCTGATGCAACCTATATGTTCATGCTTCTGGGAGATCCCGACAGGAACGAGTCTTATGCAATAAAATACTATGATAATTCAACATTTGGAAATATCAGCTATGTCACTGACTTTGAAAACTTTTTAGACATTAAGCAATATCAGGATAATATAGTTGATAAATACAATAACTATCTTCAGATTCCGGAGAGTATTACACCACGAATTTATGATCTGGTTTCTGAAATAACCGAAAACTGCACAACAACGGAAGATAAAATTGACAGTATCATGAATTACCTGTCACGCAACTATCCCTATTCCCTAAAAGTATCTGAAGTGCCCGAAGCTGAAGACTTTGTTGATTACTTTCTTTTTACCGAAAAAAAAGGCTATTGCACTTATTTTGCCACTGCTGCCGCTATGATGTTCAGGATTGCCGGAATACCTGCAAGATATGTTGAAGGCTTCAATATGGATGAAGAAAAGAATCCGGAGGGCCTGTACATTGTAAGGAATCATAGAGCCCATGCCTGGGCAGAAATACTGCAGTCTCCTGAAAACGACCTTTGGATCATTGCAGACTGTGTCCCCCAAGGAGTTTCAATTGACGAAATCACGGATTCAAGCATATACAGAGACAGATTTGATGATGACCGCTATAAAACAGAGGATTATTTATTTACCGATCCTGCACTAAAAGAAAAAAGCACCTACAGGATAAAGAACTTTGTTGAACTGTATCCCAATTTAATTTATGCCCTCTTCATCATTCCTTCGGCTGCGGTACTGCTGCTGTTATTATTCATACTTTACAGACTGATAAGATTCGCTAATGCTGTGTCCAGGCTTCTAAAGAATGAAAGCATGATACCCTATTATAAGCACCTTTCCTTAAGGTTTGAATTGATAGGTGAAGGCTTTCCCGTCCAATGCTGTGAGCTGGAATATGTAAGAAGTCTTAAAGAAAAAGCAACATCAGAATGCCTGGAAAAGGTTGTAACAGCTTGTTATGATGAGCATTACGGAGGTAAAAATATTAGTTTGGAAATCGACAAAAAAGCCTGTAATAGAATCATTGAGCGATATATCAGAAAGAAACAGGGCTTCATCCGCTATTTATACTATATAGTCAGATACAGCTAATTGCTGCTGCAACCCCCTATCTTAATAATTTCTGCATGCCTGTGTGGTCAATGTAATAGTTATCTTTATAAATAAGTTCAGATACAGGGACTATCTTGTATCCTTCTTTTTGCAGACTATCAAGAATTATCGGAAGGGCATCCGCTGTGTAGGTGGCATTATTATGAAACAGAACAATAGATCCGTTCTTTACCTTAGAAAGAACTCTTCTTACAATTGCATCAGTTCCATAATCTTTATAATCAAGAGAGTCCACATCCCATTGTATTGCTTGTATTCCCAATCCTCTGGAGGTCTCAATAAGCCTGTTGTTGTAATCTCCAAAGGGTGGGCGGAACAAAGTGACCTTTTTAGACGTAATTGCTTCTATCTTTTCTGAAGTCCTTGTCAGTTCCTCTATGATCTGTTCCTTGGAGAGCTGAGACATATGCGGATGCTTTGACGAATGGTTGCCTATCTCATGGCCTTCCTCATCAATTCTTTTTACCATATCGGGGTATTTATCCACCCAGAAACCAACCAGAAAAAAAGTAGTCTTGACATCATAATTCTTCAGTGTCTTCAGCAACCCTTCAGTATAGTCTGCCCCCCAAGCAGCATCAAAGGATATGGCAATTTTCTTCTCAGGGGTATCTACACAGTATATAGGCAGCTCTCTGTTGTTGTTTCTGAATACATTTATCAAAGGGTCGTACCCCAAATAATTGTATACCATTGAAATACTGATAATCATCATAACAAGTATTAATCTCAGCTTCATGATGCACCTCCGATATCATACTATTTAATATTTATTCAGCATCTCAGGAAGTAGAATATTTTCGTATATAAATAGCGCAACATGTCGCGAAATTAAAATTTCACGACATGTTGGGCAGTAATAATTCATATTTTTCTGCCTATAGCTTCACTTTCGCACCTTTTCTATGCATACTGCAATAGGAGGGCAATTTATCTGGTTCGTAAAATCGCACATCAATACGGAATATTTTTTGCAATCGATAGTCTTTACATATTCCAGCACTGCCTCCTTTTCCTCAAAGCCGCTGTCCCCTCCATAATATATCACCATCATAATAATCCCGCCATCCATAAGCAGTTCCATGGATTTTTCCAGTGCTTCTATGGTAGTGTCGGCTTTTGTTCCGATGCTGTGATCTCCTTTGGGAAGATAGCCTAAATTAAACATCACTGCCCTGATGCCTTCCGGTACATACTCCTTAATGTTCTGATGCCCATCACGTATGAGCTCAACTATGTTGGATACTCCCGCTTCTTTGAGCTTTTTTTCTGTATTTATCAAAGCCGCTTCCTGTATGTCGAAAGAGTATACCTTTCCTTTTTCCCCAACAAGTTCTGCAAGCAGCAATGTGTCATTCCCGTTTCCCATAGTTGCATCTACGACTGTATCACCCTGTTTTACAATCCTTTTTATGATCTCATGGGAAATGGCCAGCGAATTACTTAGTAACATATTAAAACCCTTCCATTTCTTAATATCCGTACTTTCCTGAATATTGGAAAGCGTCCTTTATCAGGTTTATCCGGCTTTTATTTTCCGGATCGACAATTATTTCTATTACATCAAATCTGCACATATAATCCAAAAGCTTGTTACGCTGCATATAATACAGTGCAGTCTTTACAATCCTGTTTTGCTTTGTAAGGCTTACTGCTTCCGAGGGCAAACCGAATTTCTCGCTGCTTCTTGTCTTAACTTCAATAAAAGCAACAGTATCCTCCTGCATCGCAATTATATCAACCTCTCCGATCCTGCAGCTGAAGTTCCTTTCCAGCACCTTATAACCCTTTTCTGAAAGATACTCTGTTGCAAGACTTTCTCCAAAAGCTCCGAAAACTTTATTTGTGCCCATTTCTTACTCCCTCTGACATATCTATTTTGGAGATGAAAACTAAAATCTCAGCTACAACACCATAAAGCTCCGGAGGTATCTGTTCACCGATTTCCAACTGCATCAGTGTTTCAACCAAACCGCTGTTTTCGAATACAGGTACATTACTTTTCTTTGCGGTTTCAATAATGCGTTGAGCAATCTCCCCTTTTCCCAAGGCGGTAACTTTAGGAGCTTCATCCCCGTCTTTATAAGTTAATGCTGCTGCTTTTTTTAACTTCTTTTCCATACTATACCCTCATATCAAAGTGGATTTTGTCGGCAGTACTTTCATTAATCATAGCTTCCAGTGAAAGCAGGCTGAAAGGCTGTTCCATGCTTATAATCCTTAAAGGGCTTAGACTGTAACCCTTCTCACTTAATGACTCCCTCAAGGAATTCCCATTCTTTTTAATAACTGTTTCAATATTTTTATTTTCAACTCTAAAGGTAAGGTTTACAGACTTCCCCTTGACCTTTATCATGCTTTCCAAATGTCCCAGGTTGATTAAATCCAAAGCTAAGACTATAGTTGCATCCTCCGGGTTTATCTGTTTACTCCTTTTACCCTCTTTAAACACATAAAGCTTTGCAGTAGAAGTATCACCGTTTATTATAAGGGGAATCTGCAAATAGTTACTATGCTGATTAATATTGCGAATGAAATCTATACTATCCTTGAGATTTGTCAAAGCGTCCCTTATTTCAGGGTCTTTTTCACCGCTTTTGTTCAGATAGCTTTCCAGCTTTTCACCTAATTTAGCAATATCCTTAAGCTGTTCCGAGACATCTTTGCCCTCTGTTAACTGTCTTGGTTCCAGAAAGACTCTCCTTATAAGCTCCTTTATTTCCATAAGCTCCGGAGATTTTTTACCCTCTGTTCTTTCCTGAAGCTTGTCGAGGAATTGGGATATTCCATCGCTGTTCTCTATGTTTTTTAACAGCATACTCAGATTCCCGGGGGTTATTTTCATTTCCTTGGAGACTAGATATGTCAGTGCCTCCATATCAGTATTTCTTATTGAGGTCAGAAGATTCTCCACCTTAGCAGCAAGCTGTTTAACTTCTTCTTGTGGCCCCACACACAGCCCGGTCAGTACTTTTTGAATATCTTCAGTCTCTCCTTTTGATTGGACAATCAGTATCTTGTTCAAGGCATCTACGGGTGTGTTCTTTATATCCAAACCTGACAGGAGCAGACCCGACTTATTTTCTCCGCTTTGGCTCAAATTTTCTATACTTTTTTGCAGTCCGGTTATTCTGGTTACCGACTCCTTATCCAAGGGAAGCTTATACTTTATTAAAAGCTTGGTAGCTTCCATGTTTTTTTCATCAACGGGAAGACCTAACTGCTTTAACAAATCAGCTACTTTTGTATCCATATCCGCTGCTTTGCTTTCTGTTTTGAGCTCTGCATATATCTTTCCATCTGCAATATTGTTTATAAGCAATTCCACCATAGCACCCTTTGGAACAGACCCACCCTCCTGAAGAATAGCCGTAAACACATGTCCGCTTGAAGTTCTGACGGATATATTATTTGCCAAGGCTTCCAATACCTGTCCTTTCAGAACGTCACCGATTTCCATGTTCTTTAAAAGCTCTAATACCTCCGACCTAATGTTTAAAATATGTACATCATCAATCCTCATATAACATCACCCCTGAAAATTCTTGGTAAAGGATCTCCTGTGGATGGGCAGCAGTCCGTATTTCTTAATGCACTCTATATGCTCCCTTGTTCCATAGCCCTTATGTTTGCTGAATGCGAAGTGAGGATACAGCTCATCAAAAGCAGATATCATCCTGTCCCGTTCCACTTTAGCTATAATTGACGCGGCAGCAATGGAAAGGCTCAAGGCATCTCCCTTTATAATACCTTGCTGAGGTATGTCAACATCCTTCAAGGTAACGGCATCAAGAAGAATATAATCAGGTCTTTCAGCCAAACCTTCCAGGGCTTTCTTCATTGCCAGGTAAGCAGCATTGAGTATATTTATTTCGTCGATAGTTTTTTCATCAACTATACCAACACTGCAGCACAAGGCTTTGGACCTAATTTCCTCATACAGGTATTCCCTTTTTGCCTCCGACAGCTTCTTGGAATCATTTACTCCCGGTATGAGCACACCTTCTCCAAGTATGACCGCAGCTGCAACAACAGGACCGGCAAGGGGACCTCTTCCTGCCTCATCTATACCGGCAATGAGCTTATAGCCCTTCTCATAGCACTTCCGTTCATATTCTGTCATTCGGATCAGCCGTTCCTTCTCTTTATCGTCAAACTTTATCCTTACAGCCATTTCCACACCTCATTTGTCTATATATAACATTATCGGATATATTCTAATAAAAACATAAGCATATACAAATCAATGTACATGCTTATTATAGCATAATCTTTTGGCATCCTTAATAGGTGCCAGGTACAGTTTACAGCATTTAAGAACTTATTTATGTTTATTACAATCGATACAATATGCTCTTATGTTCTTTACCTGACACCATGTGGTGATTAATTTAAATTGATAAGTTGGCAGGCTGGTGCTTATATTGTTTATACGATTTCTTCAATTGTTTGTGATTGCAATCAAAGCTCCATAATTGCTTTATATTCTCCCATGCTCCTAAGGTGGTTAAAAGATTTGTCCTGCTTTATTGAATCTTTGTAACTTGGATCC
>JAQVFD010000298.1 GCA_028697435.1 Clostridiaceae bacterium | reverse complement strand
GAATAATTACGCTTCCGTCTCCCTGCTGAAAATTCTCAAGTATCGCCGCTACCGATCTTCCTATTGCAAGACCCGATCCGTTGAGAGTATGAACAAATCTGGGTTTTTCTTTTGTCTCAGGTCTGAACTTTATATCTGCCCTTCTTGCCTGGAAATCTTCAAAATTACTGCAGGAGGATATTTCTACGTACCTTCCGTAGCTCGGCATCCAAACTTCAAGATCATAGGTCTTTGCAGAAGAGAATCCTATATCTCCGGCACACAGGCACACCACTCTGTAAGGAAGCTTCAAAAGCTTCAATATTCTTTCCGCATCTTCAGTCAGCTTCTCCAATTCTTCATAAGAATTATCAGGATTTGCAAATTTCACAAGTTCAACTTTGTTGAACTGATGCTGCCTTATAAGGCCTCTTGTATCTCTTCCTGCCGAACCCGCTTCTGCTCTGAAGCAGGCAGTATATGCCGTATGCTTTATGGGAAGCATGCTGCCGTCCAGTATCTGCTCTCTGTACATATTGGTAACAGGTACCTCTGCAGTCGGTACAAGGAAATATTCTGTATTCTGAACCTTAAATGCATCCTCTTCAAATTTCGGAAGCTGACCTGTTCCTATCATACTTCTCCTGTGAACCATAAATGGAGGGAATATTTCCGTATAGCCGTTTTCCGTATGAGTGTCCAGCATAAAGTTTATCAAAGCTCTCTCCAGCTTCGCTCCAAGTCCCCTGTAAAAAGTAAATCTTGCTCCTGTCACCTTCCCAGCAGTTTCAAAGTCTAATATATTGAGATCCACACCGATATCCCAATGAGCTTTTGGTTCATATTCAAACTTTGTCGGTTCTCCGTACTTTCGAATCTCCACATTATCCGCATCAGAGCTGCCGTCAGGTATTCCATCATATGGAGTATTGGGTATTGTCAGAAGTATGCCTGTTATCTCTTCATCAAGAGCTCTTACCCTCTCATCCATTTCCTTTATTTTTTCAGATACTTCCCTCATCTCCAAAACCATAGCCCCAGCATCCTGCTTTGCTTTCTTAAGCTTTGCAACCTCTTCGGAAACTTTGTTTTTTCTGCCTTTAAGCTCTTCTACTTCATAAATAACCTGTCTCCTTTGTTCATCAAGCTTCAGTACCTCACTGATCCTGAACTCCTGTCCTCTTCTTGAGAGTTTTCTAATTATCTCCTCAGGATTGGACCTAATTGCTCTAATATCCAGCATAGCTTTTTCCTCCCTTTTTTACAATAAGTTACAAAGGCGGCTTTGCCGCATTTGTCTGCCATGTGCCTTTTCCGACAGAGTCGGAAATTCTGGCACGGCATATAAATCAATATTTATTATTGTATAAGAAAGTATAACTTTCTTATACAATAATAAAAGCCTTTCATCCCCATAAAGGGACGAAAGGCTTTCCGCGTTGCCACCCTAATTAGCAGTAACCAATTTCACTGCTCTCTTATATATTTAACGGCTGTGCCGGTACTGCTCCTCGCAGACTGCTCCGGGATGGATGACTTTAAGCTGCCAGCCGGCTTGCACCTTCCGCCTGCTCTCTTGATGGCATACCTATAGCTTTTCCCTTCAACGCATTTCATATGTTTTATATATTTTAAACCATTTTACTACTAATTATGCATTTTTGCAATAGCAACTTCATTATCCGCCTCCCATGGGAGGGAATATTGATAAAAGATCATTTTCATAAAGCACTTGATCTGCCTTTCTACTTATCCCATTAACCAGCAGAATCGCCACATCCTTTATATCAATATTCAGGATGCCGAGAATTTCAAAAGGCGTAGACCCTTCATTGACTTCAATGACAGTTTCCTTCCCCCGGCCTTCTCTCAATGTTGCAAAAAGCTTTACACGGATATTCATGTAATTCCCCCTATATGCAAATAGCAATCCTTCTGGACCATAGACAGTCCGCACAAGCCGGTGCATTCCCGTTGCAATCCATTTCGCTGCTTCTCACATAATCACAGCCGTCGGAATAATCACAATCTATACAAGAAGGATAGCGGCTGCAAAGCACCAAATCTCTAAATCCGATATAAGCCTTACTGTTCCATATCTCTTGCAGGTTCTGATTATTTATGCTTCCAAAGCTGTAAGGCTGCACCTTTTTTCTCCTGCCAAATACATATTCATCATACCGGTGTGATAAGCGGTGGCATGGACTTACTTCCCCCGATGCACAAACATATATGGAATCCGACTCCACAAAGCTGCATTTGCGTTCTGTCTTAAGCTCCCAATTAGGCAGCAAAGGCTGAACCCCTTTTATTAAGGACTTCCGGCAAATATTGTCCATATAGTTCCTGATTTCATCATCTTTATATCTGGAATAAAGTATCTTATCTTTGTCCTCCTGTGTCATTGGGATAAGGTTTGACACTATAAGGGTTTTGATACGCAGTGCGGCAGCCAGATCCACCACTTTCGGCAGGTCTTCCCGGTTATCTGCAGAAAGAACAAATTGAATGTATATTTCCGGCGTTGTTCTGCCACACTGCTCTTTGATCTTCTGAATCTGTCTGATTGTACTGCAAACCTGTTCCAGGGAGGCGCCCATGATTTTATAAAAACGCTCTTCTAAGCCATCAACAGAAAACACTATTCTTCTGGCGTTTTGCGCCATTAATTCTATTTTTCCCTATTCTTCTATTACACCATTGGTTGTTATAGTCAAGTTATACCCGCTCAAAGCCTTGACT
>JAQVFD010000035.1:4200-11629 GCA_028697435.1 Clostridiaceae bacterium | reverse complement strand
TATTACCCTATCTATCATGTTTGCACCTCCTAAATTCCACGAAACCTCGGAACCACGTAACCCATATCCGGCGTCTGGTGTCTGGTATCTAGTGTCTGTATAATTTTAAAAAGGGCTTTTTAAGCCCTTGGATGAGTCTTGCTATATACTTCTTTTATTTTGTTCTTATTAACTTTGCAATATACTTGAGTTGTTGATATATCCGAATGTCCGAGCATCTCTTGTATTGCCTGAAGTTCAGCGCCGTTTTCTATAAGATGTACCGCAAAGGAATGTCTCAAAGTATGAGGGGTTATGGATTTGTTAATATTTGCTTTTGCCGTATAGTACTTTATTATTTTCCAAAAACCTTGTCTTGTCATTTTCTGCCCATGAAAGTTAACAAACAATAATTGGTTGTTATCATTAGCACATAGCTTCTTTCTGAAATCCTTCAAATACATTTTAGTATATTTAACGGCAATATTACCGAGAGGTATTGATCTGGACTTTTCTTCGCCATTTCTGCATGTTATGAGTCCTGAATTAAGATCTACATCATCAATTCCCAATGATATAAGTTCTGATACTCTTATACCCGTGGCATAAAGAAGTTCTAACATGGCTTTATCCCTTGCTCCCTTTGCGTCAACAGGCACAGGCTGATCAAGCAAAAGCTCCATTTCCTTCTTGGTAAGCACTGAGGGAAGCTTTTTTTCAACCTTAGGCGATTCAAGATTTGCAGATGGATCTATATCAATGTACCTTTCATTCTGCATAAATTGGTAAAAACACCTTATAGAAGCAAGATTTCTGGAGATTGTTGAAGTGGCTTTACCTGACTTTTGCAATGCAATCAAATATGTGATAATAATTGTTTTTGTGACCTTCTCCAAAGAAAGAGCATGTTCTCTAAGATAAACTTCGAATTGCTTAATATCTCTTTTATAGGATTCCAGCGTATTTGCCGATAATTCCTTATTATTTACAAGATAATCCAAAAACAACTCAATATAGCTCATTAGAATCATATCCCCTCTACTTCAATATCTTTTACATATTCAACATATAAAATAAAAATCCTCCAATAAATGAAAAATTTATATATTATTCATTTTATGTATGGGACAATTGCTTTTACCAGAAGTGATGTAATGTATGCTTCAATGATACTTCCGGCTATAAGCAGTATGAACAGCATTAGTATTGATAAAGCATAGGTGGCAAATAGACGTGGAGCAATTGCCGATTTTTTAAAATACTTAGCCCTAAGAGACCACATTGAATAATTGAAGCCTATCACACCCATTACAATTGTCACAGGTACATATATCAGATTCTGAGGTAATAAAGAACTCAGCGAAAAGAGCAATCCGCTGCCGCTTATATTATCTATTATAAAAGCAATGGAGAAACCTATGCAAAAGCCTCTGAATGCTATAAGTGCAGGAATAGCAACAATTCCAATATATACTAATCCCGAAAAAAATACTATTAATGAAAAATATAGGTTGAGTTTTATTGATTGCTTTAATATAGATTCAGATTGAAGCTGATTTTGAAATGTTAGGTCCAGGAAACCTTTTAGATAAGTAACTGCATCAGTTTTTGTCACTTCGTCAATGTTGTTTACGGTCAATGCTCCCAGACTGATTCCGAAAATGAATAGGAATGTGATTATAAAATAAATCCATATATTATCGGCAAGGTGTCTCCTGATTGAATCATTAAGGCTGTCCTGCAAATGAAATACCCCCTCTCAGCTTTTGTCCACTATATTTCCCTATCTTGATAATATGCTTTGGGGAAGTATATTATGATTCCATCCATTGAAAAACAGTAATGAAAATAAGCCCTTGTACATATACTATAACAAAGGCTGCTGCGGCGCATATAGCCTATGTGCCATATCCTCCGGAAATTTCGGCATGGGAAGAATAATCAAGGGTTTTTATAGTATAGTAAAGAAGGGATTAGCAATGAAATATGTATACAGAAATGGTTTTCATTTTGTTGGAAAATTCTATGAATTGATTACATATTTGCGTACCATTGAAAACAAGAATATAACTTTGGCTGAATACATTCTATTATATAAACAGCAGTTGAATTAGTGCTAAATAGTAAGCAAAGCAGATAGACCGCAAGTAATAAAGTATTCTTTATCCTGAGCGTAGTTTTTCCCCATTTTCTCAAGTTGGATTTCTTCACTTTCAAGTAGTTTCTCAACTTCGGTACTGTTAAAAAAGCTCAGTTCATGCTTTTCATAGATACCGCTATCTATCAGTTGCTTTTCAAGCAATTCCCTTTTTGCATTTTTCAAGATAGGCAGCGCAATATTAGCTTTTGTACAACACAGCTTTCCTAAAGTCATCCTGCTGTGATGACTGAGACCCATATGCCTGCTTCTGCTGTCTGAAAAGGATATTCTGGGAATAGCTATAGCTTTGCCATTAACATTGTTAATTGCATCAATTATATAACCTTGTTCAATACTGCTAAAACCATATTTAGTGTCCGTACCCGCAATTCCCGGACCCATTGTTACGATAACAGCATCTGCTTTCATGATTTCCTTTGCTGCAATCAGCGAAGTATATACATTTATGCACTCCAAATCTCCTCCGAATGAATTTCCAAAGGTTATAGAACCATGCAGTACGCCGCTATGCCGAAGCCTTTTCACTGTATCGCTCATCCATATAGGCAATGCTCCCCCATCTGTCATTACATAGACAATCCTTTCTTTCTTAGCTAAACATTTCAGAGCCAGAGCAATAGGAGCAAGCATGCTGTGAAGCGTACCTGCTATTATCGGTAAGCCGTTTAGTGATTCAAAATCGTTGAAGACCTCATGATAGGGACTTTCTTGTGCTTCTGCCGCCATGCAATTAATTTGCATTGGGGTATATCTCAGTTTCATGATATGACCATCACCGATATTTGAATAGCCATTTCCGGTTACATTTGCCAATACAAAGTGATAACCGCCGGAGCCGAGTCCAAGCTCTACTGCGGTCGTATTCAAAAGAACGGTATCATTGACCTGTATTATTCCCGTCAATTTATTATAGTTTATACAGTTATAGATCATGCCATCCCTTTCAATCCTGAATTTAGAAATGTATATGTCTCTATAGGTAATTTCTTTAACTATTGCTTTATATATTTCTATCATTAATTATCTGCCTGCTCCCTTCCTAGGCTGTCAATAAATGTGAGTATTTTACTTTTCTTAATATAAGCTGTAATAGATTTTTTTTCGGATAATATATTCAGAAGAATAAGAATTGCCAGCAGAAACAGTTTACTGTTATTGTTCAAAAATATTGAACTGTAATAGCCTAAGGTTATTCCCAGGATATTTGCTCCTGTATCTCCTAACATACAAATTTCTCTCAAATCATAACTAATATAAATAAGCGCCGTAAGGATTAATACTATTAACGGTAATGCTTCAGCTACCTTTCCTTCCGCTGAGAACAAAAGTATTATGCCCATTGTAAGGAATACCTTTACCGCTCTACCCGGGCGCATATCAAAAAGGTTAATTGTATTTGCATATAAAGTAATAATAAGGACATTAACAATTAATTCAGCAAACGAAGCTGTTGTTCTGAGGCTAATTATTGAAGCTGCCATAAATCCTATTAGTGCTTTGAGAAAACCTGTTGTCATATTATTATTTAATGTACTTCTTACATGATTTATCAAACCTTTTATCCTTCTGTCACCTGCCAAGTCATCAATTACTCCTACAAAGCCCATGCTCAATAACAAAAACATATAGCTTAAATAGCCATATGCATGTTCCGGTCTTTGCATTGTAAGCTGAAGTACTGCAGCAAGCTGAACCGGAATAAATACGATTCCTCCAATTACAGGTATTACCTTGCCTTTATAGTTTTGAGAGTTGCATATATTGTTGCCTGAATTGCAAAGCATTCTTATAATGCTTTGTATTAAATACCATGCTATTATTATAACAATTGATGTTACTATTATTAAATCTATATAATTACCCTGTTTCACAAACGCTTCAACTCATTTCGCATAGTGTCTATAATTGCAATACACTGCTTCCCCCTATGCATAAATCCTGATATATTTCTTCCCGTTTCCCTGTGCCGCATATTGACAGGTACCTCAATCACTTTATACCCTTTTCTTACTGCTTCTAAAGTAATTTTAAACTCAAGACCAAAACCGGAAGGCAACTCTATACTCTTAATAAAATCCAAGGGCATGATCCTCTGACCGCTTAATAGTGAATCAACCCTTTGAGAGGTCATGACTTTAAAACATTTTACCGATAATCCTTTTACAATACCAAAACCGCCTTTTCTCGCAGGAGCGGTCAGCTTACCTATGATTATCGCCTTATCACATTGATTTATATATTCAATAAGCTTGCATATTTCTGATGCGCTTTCACAAATGTCTGCGTCCAAAAAAGCTACGAATTTATTATTGACATGATCCAAGGCATGTCTGACAGCACTGCCCTTGCCGCTGTTATATTCTTTTTTCAGAAGTGTAATGTAAGTTAATGGCTTTAACAGTTTATAAGTGGAATCTGTAGAACCGTCATCGACCACAATTATTTCTTTTATGCTTTCTATATATCTAAGACTTTCCAATGTCCGAAGAATGTAATCGGATTCATTGTATGCCGGTATAATTACACTTATATTTTCGCCCAATATGCATCCTTCCCTTCATTTTCGGATGCTGATATTATGCTGAAACCTTTGCAATCAACAAGTTTTTCTCCTATTAAAGTTCTCACAATAAATGTACTGGCCATTCCCGCTCTGCCCTTGCTCATGAAGTCATTCATACAATTATGACCTCCTACAAGTACAATTAATTCTGCGCCCTTATAGTAAGCCAGCATTAAAGCTGCGTCTTCACTTGTACCTTTAACTGCAAAAATCTTGTACTGTACATTCATATCAACTATCCTGGTAAGGCAGGGACAATATCCGTCTTCATAGGCGTGCAGTACTACTTCTCTGCTTTTGTATATGCCGATATCAGATACACTGTCCATATCCCCAATTAATATGTCCGGAATATAGCCGGAACTTATTGCCAGATCCGCACCACCGTCAACCCCAATAAATACAGGATTGTACTTATTGATATACATTTTCAGTGCATTCAGTTCCTCTATCGTGCTGCTGTTTCTTACAACTACTATCACATGCCTGCCTCTGACTTTTGTACTCAGCTCAGGATAGTCTTTCACATGAACAAAGCCGCTAACCTCCACTGCTGCACGATTGACCGTATTATCAATGAACTTTAGTATTTCATGCTTCTCATTTTCTTTTGACTGTTGAAGCCTTTCGTTTATATATTTCCGATTTATGACTGTGCTGACATTTTTATAAATATGATTTCGTATGATAATATCATTTTCAGTAATAGTTACAATGTCATTATCCTTAAATTCTTTTAGAGACAAGTCAACATCAATGACTGAAACATTGTTTTCCAGCAATACTTCAGCTCCCGAGGACGGAAATCTACCTGTCATACTTTTTCCCGTATTAATTACTGCTTTTACTCCGGCATTTACGATAGAAAGGGCAGCCATTTCATCAATATCATCATGATATATAACGGCAATATCCCCCGGGCATAAAAAATTCACAAGGTTTTTTGTCCTGTCCCCTGTTTTTATTTTACCTTGCAGCTTCATTTACACACCTCCAATACTTTTAGTATCTTTCAAAAAAAATAAAAAATACTAAAATCGCTTTTCAACAATCCTAGTATTTTACATTTTATTCAATTCATACAGTTTTCAGCTTATTTTCAATTCGATTCTTATTTTATCTGCTATCATTGCAATAAATTCGCTGTTAGTCGGCTTTCCTTTCACATTATGTATAGTGTAGCCGAAAAGATTATTTATTACATCTATCCTACCTCTTCCCCAGGCCACTTCAATTGCATGTCTTATGGCTCTTTCAACTCTGCTGGGTGTAGTATTGAACTTCCTCGAAATAGAAGGATATAATTCCTTTGTAATTGCACTTAATAGCTCCATATTATTAACAACCATGGTAATTGCTTCCCTTAAGTATATATATCCTTTAATATGGGCTGGAACTCCAATTTCATGGATGATGTTGGTGATGGCTGATTCTAATTCTCTTGGTGTGGTAGCAATAGGTACTGTTACACCAAGTGGCTGAATATAATTCTTCCTTTCGTTTTCATTACTGTCCATTCCGAAGCATTCCCTAATCCTTTTAGAGAATACATCCATGTCAAAGGGTTTCACAACATAGTATTCTGCTCCAAGAGTAAGTGCTTTTTGAGTTATTTTATCCTGACCGACAGCGGAAAGTACTATTATTTTCGGAATCTTTTCCATTTGCATGGAATTCAATTTTTCCAGTACTCCAAGACCATCCAGATGAGGCATAATAATATCCAGTATTACAACATCGGGGAATTTGCTCTCAATCAGGTCAATAACCTCAAGACCATCCTTAGCTATCCCTACAACCTCAAAATCCGGTTGCGTAGTAAGATATTCATTTAGTATTACGCAGAAGTCCTTATTGTCATCGGCTATCAGGATTTTAATTTTTTGTAAATTCATTGGTATTCCTCCCATAAATTGTTATTCAATGAGAAATATATTCGACAAAGTAATTTCATTTCCTGCTATTATCTACCATATAATCGTTAAACAATTTCATACAAAAAATGCAGCATAATTATTCTATTTTCAACAATAATCGACCTTAAGAATGCAAAGCGTTCTTCAGATCAGTCACGAGTCGCGAGACACGAGGATTCACCCGTGTGTTTAGTGCTATTCGTTACCAATTAAAAAAAGCGGCTTACGCCGCTAATTTATTCGCCGGATGCTCTCTTTATACGATCTTCAAACTTAATATCTGCCTCCTTGAGCATCCACTCTATAGAGATACCGAAACCTTTTGTCGGATCATTAACAAGCACATGGGTTACACATCCTATAAGCCTATTGCCCTGGATTATCGGGCTTCCTGACATGCCTTGCACAATTCCGCCGGTTTTTTCAATAAGCCTTTTATCCGTTATTCTTATTATCATGCTTTTGGATTCAGAACTTCTCTGTCTCATTACTT
The DNA here is from genome assembly GCA_028697435.1 of Clostridiaceae bacterium. Taxonomy (GTDB): domain Bacteria; phylum Bacillota; class Clostridia; order Lutisporales; family Lutisporaceae; genus BRH-c25. Next base: position 4,517 of record JAQVFD010000035.1, on the reverse strand, counting down.
TCTGTATTTCAATGTCGAATTCTTCTACGTTATTTCCTTCTATAGTTGTTAATATCTTAGCAGGTCCTTCTTCAATCTGACTGTTCAAACCTATTGAAACCGGATTTGTTCTGCTTGGCTTTTGTTTGTTTGTAAGCTTTCCGTATATTCCAAAGCTTGTATTTTTCTGAATAACTCCGTATTCATCGTCGCTATCATAGAATATTCCGACCAGTTCTCCAGGTACTGTTTTCTTAGCTTTTTGAATTGATGCAATTTTAGATTTTATAATTTTTCCGCTGCTTATATCCACCAGCACACCTGAGTCAATATCAGTA
>JAQVFD010000035.1:0-4190 GCA_028697435.1 Clostridiaceae bacterium | reverse complement strand
GTAATACCATGACCTAACGCACCGAAAGTTCTGCTTCTTGGGTCGTAAAAAGTCATCGTTCCCACACCGGCAATATTGTCTCTTACCCATAAACCAATTCTGTAAACACTATCCTCATCACATTTCACAGGCTTAACGTAAATGTCATGTCTGCCTCCCTCTTTTTCAACCAAAACCTTGACTCTGTCCTCCGCATTCTGCCTATTATTCAAATAATCAATAATATCCCTTTCTTTTTCTACCTGATTACCGTCAATCTCAATTATTTTGTCGCCTGCCGCAAAACCTGCATCCGCAGCAGGGCTGCATCTTCTTCCTTTTGTATCAGTTATACTGGACAAACCGACAACTAAAACTCCCTTCGATTCTATCCTTACACCGATAGCCTCTCCTGATGGTACAACTTTTAAATCAGGAATTATATTCAGAGTAACTTCCTTTATCGGAAGTAAGCCCAAAAGCATCAAATTTGCCTTTGTCTTTTCCTTTCCGATATCTTCTGCTAATCTAAAAGAAGAAAGTATCCCTTTATTATTGATACCTACAATATTCTTATCGTTTTCAATAAGCTCAAGATTAAAAACCATACTGCTTGGAAGCTCTCGGTCCTGTCCTTGTATAACATTGATTTCATTAGGGAAGCTATAAATAGCAATTAAGATGTTCGTCAGGCAGAGTACTGTTATTATCAGAGTGGTGTACAAAAATATATTTCTGCGATTTTTTTTATGCAATAGCATCACTCTCCTGCTTCCCCAGAAGAGTTCGCCTTCAATTTTAAACCTCTCTCATTTAAGTTAACCTTTTTAAAGTTCTATTATTCTAATAATATAATGCTACTGCGTTATCATTTACCTTGCTAAATCTATTTTTTACATTTTTCTGACTAATTTTTTTGCATGCTCTAAGGATGCTTCTATATTTTCGTTTCCACCAAGCATTCGCGCAATTTCTTTTACTCTGTCTTCGGAGTTCAAAATCTTAATTTCTGTGAAGGTTTTGTTACCCTGGACTTTTTTATCCACAAATATATGATTATCGGAAATGCTGGCAATTTGAGGCAAATGTGTGATGCAAAGAATCTGTGCATTCCCGGAAATTGCTTTGATTTTTTGTCCTACCATATTGGCAGTCTGACCTCCTACCCCTGCATCCACTTCATCAAATACAACGCAAGGAGCTTTTTCTATTACTGAAAAAGCATTCTTAATTGCAAGCATTACTCTTGACATTTCTCCTACGGAAGCTATTTTTGATAACGGTTTCTCAGGTTCTCCGGGATTTGGAGATAACATGAATTCTATCTTATAAATTCCATTGGGATTTATAAGACTTTCATCTTTAGATATTTTTATTACAAACCTTGAGCCGTGCATATTAAGATCCTGAAGTTCTTTTTCAATAAGTTTCTCCAATATATCCGCCTTTTTCTTTCTCATGTCTGAAAGCAGCCTGGCTTTTATCAAGTACTGTTCTCGTGTAATTTCTATTTCTTTATCGATTTCTGCCATGTGTTTTTCATTGTCAATAAGCTCTTGAAGCTCATCTGCGGCATTATTCAAGTATGAGAGTATTTCCTCAATACTGCTTCCGTATTTTCTTTTCAGTTTGTTAATAGTATCCAGTCTCTCTTCCAATGAGTCTATTTCGCCGTCACTAAACTCAATGTTGTCTCGGTATAACCTTATTTCCCCTTTGATATCCTCAAGCTGATATATGATTTCTTCAATCCTTGATCTATAGCTTTCCAGTTTCCCATCTATAGCTTCCAACTCTTTCAAAGTACCCAAGCCCTCAGAAAGTAAATCCAAAACTCCCTTTGTGCCTCTTTCTCCGTTGAAAAGTACACCGTATGTACTTGTCAAACCCTTCAACAGTTTCTCTGCATTAATCAGAATATGTCTTTTGCTTCTTAGCTCTTCCTCTTCGTTTTTCTTAAGATTAGCACTTTCTATTTCTTCAACCTGAAACTTCAGTATATCCAGTTTTCTCTCTCTTTCTGAAGCATTACCACTGGTACTTTCTATTATTTTTTCAAGTTCCTTAAGCTTGTCCCACAAATGCTTTACTTCATTCTTGATTTGATTAATATCATTACTTCCAAAGCTGTCAACATATTCACCATGTTTAACAGAATTAAAAAGCAGTTGGTACTCATTTTGGCCTACAATATCCACCAGATACTGTGTAATACTTTTTAGTGTGTAAAGAGTGACAATCCTGCCATTCAATCTGCATACAGATTTACCCTGTGAATTTACTTCCCGGGTTATGATCAGGTTATTGTCTGCATCTGATTCTATACCGTATTCCTCCATTATATCCTTTATAAAAATAATGCCGTCAATTGAAAAAAGTGCTTCCACAGAAGCCTTTTCTTCACCGGTTCTAATATCATCCTTACTGAATCGACCGCCTATAACTGCTGAGAGAGCATCAATAACAAGAGATTTCCCTGATCCCGTTTCTCCTGTGATTACGTTAAGCCCGGGTTCAAAATTAATCCCTTGTCCTTCTATTAATACATAGTTTTTGATACTCATTTCAAGAAGCATTATTACATCACCTATTTCATCATCTTCTTAAGTCTATCTATAACAACTTCAACATTTTCCTGATTTCTTACCAGAATAAAAATAGTATCATCCCCTGCTATAGTCCCTACCACTTCTTTGAAGTCCAATACATCAATTGCTTCTGCCGCCGCGTTTGCAGCTCCGGAAAAAGTTTTCACAACTACTATGTTACCTGAAAAATCCACACTTAAGACAGATTGAGCAAATACCGTAACAAGCCTTTCATTTAATAAACTGTCCTGCTCCTTCAAGGATGCATATCTGTATATGCCATCCCCATCCAGTATTTTTACCAGTTTTAATTCTTTAATGTCTCTGGATACTGTAGCTTGGGTTATATGATAACCGTTTTTTTTGAGTTCCTCTGCCAGTTCTTCCTGGGTCTCAGTCGGATGCTTTTCGATGATCTCCAAAATCTTGGCATGTCTGGATATTTTCATTTTTTTACCTCCATCTCTATTTGTATCCTGTGCACATTATTCTCATAAAATCAGGTTTTGTCACTAACGTTCGGAAATTTTCTGCCTTAATACATCAAAGAAGCTTCTCTGCTTTAATTTGACAAGATTGGTGACGTAACTTGAGCTTTTTATTTTAACAATTTTTCCGGAACTTAATTTATATGAATCCTGTCCGTCAACTGAAAGCATAACCTCGGGATTTCCATCGCATATTTCGATCTTGACTTCATCCTTATCTGACACAACTATTGACCTGTTATGAATTGTATGTGGGCATATAGGTGTTATAATCAGTACCCTCAATTCAGGTGTTACTATGGGACCTCCGGCTGACAGCGAGTATGCAGTAGAACCTGTAGGGCTTGATATTACTATACCATCTGCAGAATAAAGCTCAAAAAAACTATCGTTAATAAATATGGAATAGGTAATCATTCTTGTAGTCATGGCCTTTGTAATGCTGAAATCATTGAGGGCTACAAATTCCCTTCCATTATTATCATCATCCGTAACCAAAGCTTTTAGCATCATCCTTTTCTCTATAACATACTCACCTTTCATAACCTTGTCCAATGAAAAGTACATGTCTCCGATCTCCGATTCCGCTAAAAAACCAAGATGCCCCAAATTGATGCCGAATATAGGAACATCATATTGAGCTGATTGTCTTGAGATATTCAATATCGTGCCGTCACCGCCAAGAACAATTAACATATCGCAGGAGGAGAATATTTCTTCTCTGCTGAAGCTGTAATTTTGAAGCTTTAACCTTTCTGCAATATGCGGCTCCAATAAAATCTCAGCATCTTTATTTGCAAACCAGCGTAAAATGCTTTCGGTTACTTTTAAGTCCTTATCCTTGTCCGTATTCGGAATAATTCCTAACTTCATATATTCAACACCATTCACGTAATATTTCCATATTTCAAGTAGAGTTATTAAGCTTTGATAAATTCTTATCTGAACTATAAGTTTATTTTATAGTAATTAATTAAAATAATCTACTATATGTTTGCATAATATGAGTATTTGAACTAATGCAACATATCGTGGGCTTTTGCTACGATGCTTCCAATATCAATCAACTGAGACCTATCGGTAAAGTTTTTACTTTTTGATAGGTACAGAAGGTATTCAATGTTACCCTCCGGCC
>JAQVFD010000297.1 GCA_028697435.1 Clostridiaceae bacterium | reverse complement strand
AATGAAATAATATGTGATATTCCTAACGGAGTTATTGAGAAAATCAATAATGCAGCCGGTGACCGTTTAAATTCCGAAAAACAGATTATGAGCATCCTGGATCTTGATACTCTGATAGTACAGGCTAATGTTGCAGAAGACTTTATTAAGGATATTAAGTTAGGAAGCAAAGCCATAATAAATCCTTTGGCTAATCCGGACAAAGAATATGAAGGGAGTATTTCAAGGATATCAAATATGGCTGTGCAAGAAAACGGAGAAACGGTGGTGCCTGTGGAAATAACCCTTATAAATGTTGATGATTCCTTATTGCCTAACTTTAATATAAATATCAAGATAATTGTACCATAAGCTGTGTAAACAAAATGGAACGATTGCCGTTCCATTCTATTTCTTTCCATATTTATGATGTACGAATTCCTTGAATTTCTCAATTTCTTCAATAGCCTCAGGAGAGAAGTCCTCATCCGCACTATATCTGTTCCCGGAGGAGTTCACCAGGAATTGTTCCTTGCACTTGCTTAGTGTCTTGTCCGCGGTATCCTTAATATCACTTCTGCACAGCAAATAGTCCAGGGACACATCAAAAAAATCCGCCAAGGCTATTAATGTTTCTTTATCCGGAAACCTTATATTGGTTTCATACTTTGATATTGTCGAATAAGAAACATTCAGTTTATTTGCAAGTAAATGTCTTGCCAGATTCTTTTCTTCCCTCAGTTCTTTTAATCTTTCACCAAATTCCATGAGAATACACCTCAAAATATTGCATTACTTTTCTAGCATTTACATAGCATGATATTAACACAATTTGTCCAATCGGAGTTAAAAATGGACAAATAGGAAGAAAAGTCATTGACAGTGGACTCATAGTCCAGTAAGATACAAGTATTGTTGGACAATATGTCTGTTAATATTCGGGGGTGATAGTATGAACTGGGGTCCTGGGGAAATAAGTAACTTCAAGGGAAATTGTGCAATACCCACGGTGTTCGGTATTGTAATAAGATTGTTCAAATTAGGAAACGAGCCGTTTTTGAGCACAAATGTGGACGAAGCGTCCAACGGACATGTTGCGAGAAAACAGCTCAGGTGTGCCATATCAAGCTGCTTCGATATGGGTAACATTTGCTGCAAGGAATGCAGCATAAAGAACTGTCGCTATAAATGCAACTTTATTGATAAAGAAGTATGTGAGCATAAGTATATTGAATAGTGAGCATGTGGATATAATGCTTTTGATATTGTATAATATTCTCATAAAACCCAAATTTATTGGAAGGGCAGTGGCATGGAAAAAGGGAGAAGAGCTTTTTATATAATAAAAGCCATATTGCTTACTTTATTGTTCTGTACTGCATTACATTTTGAGAATGCACAGACACAGAGATTATACGTGCTTGTGTTCATATTTGCATTTTACCTGGCAGTTGGCTTTGGGAGAGGCTTGATTAAGCGTGACAAAAATTTATACTGTCTGTCTTTTATACTTGATATAGCATTGGTATATATTCTTGAGTACAATTCAAGACTTTTGATAAACTACTTTTTCCATTCCTTTTATATAGCTATATTGTTTGAGTCATCACTGTTTCTGGGTCTCAGAAATGGAATAATTATTGGAGCAGTGACAGTTCTGGTGTCTCTTATAAAATACATATATTTGATTTACTATAATTTTAACCTTTCAAATGTATCACAACTGGCCTTTTTCCTTATGGTCAACGTGCTTATTCTGGTCGTTGCGGGTTTTGCACAACACAACAAGGAGGAAAAGGAACGGAAGGAGTTACTCTATAAGGAACTTTTGGATGCACATAAAGAGTTAAAACAATATACAGATGAACTAAACCGGCTTTCAGTAGTTGACGAGAGAAACCGCATAGCAAGGGATATACATGATACCTTAGGCCATAATATGACTGCCCTTATAATGCAGTTGCAGATGGCAGAGCATCTTCTGAAGGAAGAACCTCACAAAGCAGAGGAGTTGTTGGTAAGTTCGCTGCAAACTGCCAAGGATAGCATGGCGGCTATCAGAGAGGTGGTTGAGACCCTGAGAGGGACCGGTGCTGCCCTTGCACCGATTGAATCCATAAAGAAGCTGATAAGTGAATTTTCAGCAAAAACCGGAGTGGAGATAAAGCTTGAAATTTCCGGTGAGGCTAACCTTCAGGATTCGGCGGTGAACATAGCTGTTTACCATATAGTTCAGGAGTCGGTGACTAACTCGGTAAGACATGGTAAAGCGTCATGTATATCGGTTAAGCTTGATTATTCCAAGGAATCCATAATATTTTATATAGTTGATAATGGCGTTGGTGCGGAGATTATAAAGGAAGGATACGGTTTGAAGGGAATCAGGGAGCGGGTGGAAGCTTTCGATGGAGAGTTCGAAACAGGAGGCAGCGACGGGTTTTATATAAGGGGTATCTTATATGTGGAGGGTAAAAAGTGATTAAAGTACTATTGGCAGATGATCAGGACATCCTGGTGGAAGGGCTGAAGCTTATACTTGGAAAAGAAGAGGATATTCAAATAATCGGGACTGCAAATAACGGAAGAAGAGCTTATGAGGTATGTAAGAACCACCCTCCGGATGTAGTGCTGATGGATATCAAGATGCCGGAGTTAAGCGGCGTGGAAGCCACCAATATGATAAAAAGGGATTTTCCTGAGGTAAAGGTTATAGTGCTTACTACTTTCAATGATGATGAATATATATATGAT